>NZ_JBQCZW010000003.1:75355-134858 GCF_052089425.1 Ancrocorticia sp.
GTTCGCGGGACCCACCAGATGAGCACGGCTCCCATGATGGTTGCACAGACGAGTCCAATTAAGCCATCTGCCATACCTTGTATCCATGACTTGTCAGTGAAAAGCCAATTCACAAGAGAAATTGTTGCCACTAAGATCCCGAACCAGATAAATAACCTTAGAAATTTGTGCATACTGGCCTCAGCAGATGTTATCCCAAGGAAGGTATGTTGAGGCGGCATTCCCGACAAGGCCGCATGCGAATCCGATTCCAAATGTCCAGAATCCCAAAGGGATGCAGACCAGACTTTGCCAAGCCACACTCCAAGTGAAGTTGCCAGCATCTGCTCTTGCGCACCCGGTCTTTGGAGACACCATTGGAAGGTTGACTATTGTTGGAGGTTTTCCACCTGGAAACCCTGCTTTCTCCTCTTCTGCTTGAGTAGAGTCACGTTCCTGATACGTGGCTAGAGGGAAACTGTTAGTCGGTAAAGATTCTTGTACAAGGACAAGTTCCATCAGGTCGGCAGGGGGATCTACAGTACTGTCCTCATTTCCAACAGCTGCTCCCGCACTGGCAAGTACGATCGCTGTACATGCAACGGTACTAGTGAGTTTATTCTTGAGTTTCATTGCACTGCCATCTTTCTTCAGTCAGCTTTGATAGAGTGAAATGACAATTTCAATGCTAACGGAATGTAAAATGAGAAACAACCGTTTTACGGCAGCATTCGAATTTACTATTCGAGGATAGATTTGAGATTATCCATTGAGCGTCGGTGGTGGTTTCGGAGGTTAGCGTTGGCTGTCTGCCTGTGAATCCGTCAGATAGATGCCAAGAGTTTGGTGATTCGCTTGGTGCTCACTTTGCCCTGTGTACCTAGTTGCTGAGCGAACAGGGACACCCGAAACTCCTCCAACATCCAGCGGGCTTGTTCAAGCGTCCGCATTGCCCGTAGATCATAGGGTTGGCCCGCAAGCTCTTCGCGTTTAGCATCGATGTGAGAGGATACATCGGAAACCTGCCAAGCGAGCGAATCATCTGCAGCCGGATTTTGGCTCGCCTTCTCCAAGCGGATTGCCGCGGCGTTCAGGTAGCGGATGAGGTGGGGCAATTGTTCCTCCGGAGTACTGAAGAGGAAGCCGGAGGGCATGAGCGCATTGAGCTGATCGTGTAGATCGGACACCGTCGCGAGCAGAGTAATTGAGGTATTGGCCTTGAGCGATTGCTCCACCGAGGCCCATGAGGTGCAGATTCGAGCCGCAAGCGTGGCCAATTCGTGAACATCATCCTCGAAGCGATTGCGAGCCGTCGCGCACAGATCGTCCCAGAGTGCCTGTTCCCGCAGTTCCCCGAGGGACACTCCCTGCTTCTTGGCCCAATGATCCGCGAGGTTGCGAGCTACGGTGAGCTGAAGATCGTCCACCAGAGCGCTGGTGGACGGATACGGTGATCCGGCCAGCCCGAGCGCCTGCAGGGAGTTCCATCGTGATGTGATGCGAGCTTCGGGAAGCTGGAGCGTTTGCTTGAGGAGCTGAATTACTCCTAAACGGTGTTCGCGCACCTGCTGGGCGGGCTCGGACAGAACATCCACGTATACGCCACTCTTGCGGCGAATCAGTGCCGGATAGCCGCGCACGATCATGCCGTGGAGGCCGGGAGTTTCCACTGAAAGGGGAAGATTCTGAGGCCATGTGGTGAGGGGCTCATCTTCAAGAGTGCTCTCCCGTTTGCTCCCTTGCCCGCGCGCGCCATCAGACTGGGCTGGCGCGCCGGACTTGGGCGCTGGCTTGGACTGCGTGGCCGAACCGGAGTTAGCAGAGGCTGAACGGTTATGAGATGTTAGCCCTGCCTTTTCCGACTGGGCTTTCCACGCGGAATCGCTTGGCTGAAGAGATTGCGAGAGTCCTGCCCGCGCTTCATCCAGAGCTTGAGCAACCGCTCCCTTCACTACACCTTCAACCGCGGATTTGGCCCGTGGAGCCAGAGAATTGTGAAGGGCGGACAGGTTGGTGCCCTCTTCGAGCACCGCACCGCGTTCGCTACGAATCCTAAAATGCATCTGGAGGTAGTCAGGCAGCTCGGTGTGCCGCCAGTCATCGTCCGTGATCCAGAATCCGCGGAGTTGGAACACGGCATCGCCGAAGGCATCGTGAAAATTCTGGCCACTGGATGGATCAAGGAGCGGCAGGATCGCCTGTGCTACGTCGGGGGCAGGAACCAACTTGCGCCGCACCTGCTTCGGGAGGGCGCGAATGGTTCCAATCACGAGATCCTCGCGCATGCCCGGTACCAACCAGTCAAAGCCCACGTCCTCCACTTGGGGAAGAAGGGTGACGGGGATGGTAACGGTGACTCCGTCCCCGTACTGGCCCGGATTGAATGTGTATTCCAAGGAAAACGTGAGATCACCTTGGGTCCATTCGCTCGGGTACTCTGCCGAGGAGGCACCAGCGCTCCCGAGCAGTAGTTCAGGCGTGAAATTGAGGAGGCTTTTATCCTTCTCCTTCTTCCACCAGGAATCGAAATGACGAGCGGATACAACATTCTGCGGAATGCGCTCCGAGTAGAAATCGAATATCGCCTGATCGTCCGCAACCACGCCGCGCTTGCGAAGCTTTTCCTCGGTTCGAAGAGCATCCTCCAACGCTTCCTTGTTCCGGGAGAGGAACTTGTGGTGGGAGCGCCATTCGCCCTCCACAAGCGCGTGGCGGATGAACATTTCGCGTGCGAGTTCTTTGGAGGATTCCGTGCCAACGGAAGAGAGCAGGATGTTGCGATCGGCCACCAGAGTCATGCCGTAAAGCGTGACCTTTTCCTTGCACATGGCGGCACCCTTGCGGCTGCTCCAGTACGGCTCAGAATAACTCTTGCGCGTCAGGTGCTTGGCCAGAGGTTCGATCCAGTGTGGTTCAACGGATGCCACGGTGCGAGCGAAGAGCCGGGAGGTTTCCACCAGTTCCGCGGCCATCACCCAATCGGGTGTACGCCGGTGCAATCCGGAGCCTGGCCAGATGACGAAGTGAGTTCCGCGTGCACCCGAATAGTCCTTCGTGCGCTCGCTCCAGTTGCCCAGGTTGGACAGAAGCCCCACCAGCATGGAGCGATGAATGGAACCGGCTTCAGGGGTATCCGATCCTCGCCCAAGCTCCCGGCACGCCGTGGCAACGGCGGCAGAACCCGCCTGCCCGGCCCCGGCGTCACGAATCTGAGCATGGGAGGGAAGTTCGAGCCGATGAATGTCTAGTCCGAGTGGCCGGGCCATCTGCTGGAGCTGGCTCACAACGTCACTCCACTCGCGGTAGCGCAGATAGTTGAGGTACTCGGCGCGGCACGTACGCCTAAACTGCGAACCCGAGAGTTCGCGCTGCTGAGTGTGCAAGTACCGCCACAGTGTGAGGTAGGCAAGAAAGTCCGATGAGCTGGCCGTAAAGCGCGCATGGAGCTGATCGGCCTGCGCGCGCTTCTCCGTGGGGCGCTCGCGAACATCTTGAACCGAAAGGGCAGCCACGAGGATCAGAACCTCGGACGCGCACCCGTTGCGCTGAGCCTCGATGAGCATGCGGCCAAGCCGGGGGTCTAGGGGCAGGCGGGAGAGCTGATGCCCGATCTTCGTCAACCGAGTTCCGTGGCGGGTATCAACGGCGCCGATTTCTTCCAATAACTGCATGCCAGCGCGCACGGCGCGTTCTTCGGGAGGATCAATGAACGGGAACTTGGAGATATCTCCGAGCCCGAGCGAGATCATCTGAAGGATGACCGAAGCGAGCGAGGTGCGCTGAATCTCCGGTTGTGTGAACTCCTCGCGGTGCTCGAAATCCTCCTGAGAATACAGGCGGATACAAATGCCATCAGCAACACGGCCACTTCGGCCCGCGCGCTGATTCGCGCTGGCTTGCGAAACCGCCTCGATGGGCAGGCGCTGAACCTTCGTCTTGTTGGAATACCGCGAAATTCGTGCGGTACCGGGATCCACCACGTACCGGATCCCCGGGACTGTCAGCGATGTCTCGGCAATGTTCGTAGCCAAGATAATCCGGCGAAGCGGATGGGATTCGAAGATGCGATGCTGTTCAGCGGAGGAAAGCCGAGCAAAGAGAGGCAGAACTTCCACAGCTTGCGGCACGCTGGATCGCGCCCCGGGTTCCACATAGCGCCTACCCAGCTCATCGGCGAGTGCCTGCTGGGTATCGCGAATCTCGCCCTCGCCAGAGAGGAACACGAGGATATCGCCGGGGCCTGCGGCCATGAGCTCCTGGCAGGCATCCACGATGCCCGTTGCCTGATCGATGGCGCCGGAACGGCCGGGAGTTTTCGGCTTGCGCGAATGGGTGGGCCCATCCCGGCCATCGCTCTCCGAGGTGTCATCATCCCCGTCAAGCGGCTCGTACCGGATCTCCACCGGGTAGGTGCGGCCGGAAACCTCCACGATAGGTGCGCTGGTGCCGGGCTTTCCGCCCGCGATGTGTTCGCCGAAATGCGCGGCAAAGCGCTCCGTATCGATTGTCGCGGAGGTGACGATTACCTTGAGGTCTGGCCTACGCGGAAGAAGGCGTGCCAAGTAGCCAAGAATGAAATCGATGTTCAGGGAGCGTTCGTGGGCCTCATCGATAATGAGAGTGTCGTAACGCAGAAGATCGGGATCCGATTGGATCTCAGCCAGAAGGATGCCGTCCGTCATGAGCTTGACCATCGTGTCAGGTCCAACTTCTTCTGTGAAACGCACCTGATATCCCACGGTGCCGCCCAGCGGGACGCTCAGTTCATGACAGATTCTTTCAGCCACTGATCGTGCGGCGATTCTGCGGGGTTGAGTGTGGCCAATCATGGCCTCGACGCCCCGTCCCAAGTCCATACAGATCTTGGGTAGCTGGGTGGTTTTACCTGATCCAGTTTCTCCTGCAACGATGACAACTTGATGATCGCGAATCGCTGAAGCAATTTCTTCGCGGCGAGCGGATACAGGGAGCTGTTCTGGATACGTGATCACTGGCTTTTGTGGATGGCGAGATGTCCCCTTGTCCTTCTTGTGGCCATTTGCTGCCGGTTTCTGGTGATCAGACAAATTGCGCGACGAATTGCGGGGCTTCGTATTCTTGCCTCGCGGAGCATGTGAGTGAGCAATCTGATCGGACATACTGCGCTATTCTCCCACACAGAACTGAGGAGATGCGAGTACGATGCCACACGCAGCATCGACGTAGGAGGTTCCCATCATGCGGTTCGTTTGGAGCGCGCTTTCCATCATTGTGGTGGCATGTGCGGTTGTTACCGTCAAGCCCGAGCTCTTGGTAGCCGATTATGCACTCCAAACCCCCTTTGCCCAAATGTTGGCAATGCGAGGATGGATTGCCGTGGGCCTTGCCGCCATTGGCCTAGTGTTCCTCATCTTCGGCGCTCTCAGGTTCTTTGTGGCGCGCCGCGGCCGAATCGCTCTCACCTTTTCGATTGCAATGTTGCTGGTAGCTGGGCTGCACGCTGGCACGATGTACTCTCGCGGTATTACGGACAACGAAGCCTTGGAAGGTGAGTCCACCGGGGCCTCCATCACCGTGATGCAGTACAACACCATGGGTGGTGAAGTGGAGGCAAGCGATCTTGCCGAAACCATTGCCGATAGCGGTGTGAGCGTTGTGACACTGCCCGAAACCTCCACAGAATCCGGCCAAGAGATCGTTGCTGAACTAGCATCTCGTGGCCTCCAATTCCAGCAGTTCGATTCGGGAACATCGGATTACGAAGCCGATTACACCTCAACCGTCATGCTCGTATCTTCAAGCCTCGGGGAATACAGTCAGGAACAGATCTTCGCTAGCCCAGCCAATGGTGCACAAAGCGCTCCGCAAGGGCTCAAGGCCGTTCCGGTGAGCGGTGAGGGCCCCACTCTCATCGCGGTGCACGCGCTGTCTCCTGGCCGTGAGCACATGGAGGCTTGGGCAAGCGAAGCAGAGCAGGCCTATTCGCTCTGCTCAAGCGAACCCAACGCCATCATCTCCGGCGATTTCAATTCGACCAAGGATCACGAGGCGGCACTCGGCCTATCGTGCAAGGACGCCGTGGCGCAGGCCGGTTCTGGCGCCGTCGGTACGTGGCCCGTTGGCTTGCCTCCGCTCTTAGCCTCTCCCATTGACCGTGTGCTGACCACAGGTGGATACGAAGGAGACAGCGCGGCCTTCGTTGATCTGGGTGGATCTGACCATCGCGGCGTGATCGTGCGCCTGAACCCGCAGGGAGCCACCGCATAGGTCATCCTGGCTGGCGGGCGCGGGTGATGTTCGCGCGACTAGCCCGGCTGTTCAGATGTCCCATCGGCAGGGGACTGCGCCAGCTTGGCGAGTTCTGCCAGAGCAACCTTCCAGTAGGCCTTCGTCTCTGGGACGTCAGATTCCGCGCGCAGGCGCGAATGCGTGACCGATACCCGCGTGCGCGGCAAGCCATCACTGCCTTCGGGCAGGTCATAGAGGGCGATGACAACTCGAGAACCATCGGATGCACTCAACCGCAGTGTTTTCCCGGGAGTTCTACCCCGCACCTTGAATTCCACGTCTAGCCAGGAGCGGCGCAGGCCGTCGTCGTCGACAAAAGGCCAAATTTCCAAAGCCGTGAGCTTGACGGACTTGCTCACGGACATCTCGACCGTGCCGTGTTCGCTCTGAGGCGTATCCTTACCGCGGGCGCTCTCGTATTCGAGCGTCACGCTCTGGGCCCACCAGCTATCGACATCGCCCTTCCCGCCCAGCCAGCGCTCGATGCGCCCATGATCCCAGTCTTCTGCGCCGGCTCGGTCCAGCGCCTTGAACCACTGTTTGTGGGTGCGGCCGGTGGTTTCTTTGAGGCGCTCGTCGCTGATCGCGTGGGGCTGCTGCGCCGAAAGTGTGTCAGACATGATTGCCCCCTTCAGGCAATTGACTCACGTCACAGTCTACGGGAGGTGGGCCTAGTCCGATACGCTTGCAGGGTACTTCGATACCAAGGAGAAAACATGCATATTAAGTCCCTTATCGTTGGTGGATCGATCGGCTACGTACTGGGCGCGCGCGCCGGGCGTGGACGCTACGAGCAGATCGCGAAACTCGCATCGAAAATTTGGAACTCTAACCCCGTCAGCTCTGCGAAAGACAAGGCGAAGGACGCCGCTGGCAGTGCCGCCCACGGGCTGAAGGATCGCGCGGAGGCAGCCGCCCCGTTCGGGCGTGGGCAAGATGACACCGATTCCGATGGGACTGTGAAGGTGGCCCCCGTAGACTTTTAGCCGTGGATTTGGCGAGCATTTTTCCGACAGTCTTTCAGATCTTCGATCTGGCCGGCGTGGTGGTAGCCGGTACCCTCGGGGGAATGGTCGCTCGCGAAATGCGGCTAGATATCGTGGGCTTTCTGGCGCTCGCGGTGATGTCCGCGCTGGGCGGCGGAATGATCCGCGATACGCTCCTTCAAATGGGGCCGCCCGTAGCTCTCACCAACCCGTACTATCTTCCCGGTGCCTTCACCGGAGCCATCTTTGCCTTCTTCCTGACTCTGTCCGGCAAGTGGTGGAACCGCTTTCTCTTGGTGGCCGATGCCTTCGTGCTTGGGGCGTGGACTGCCACCGGCGTAGTGAAAACGCTTGAGGGTGGCTTCGGGATCCTGCCCGCCATCTTGATGGGGACAGTGACAGCCGTGGGCGGCGGCATGATCCGCGACGTTGCTGTGGGACGCATTCCCTCGATCTTCGGCGGAAATACGCTCTATGCCACAGCTTCGGTGATCGCCTCCGCTCCAGCGATCATCCTGTGGTATCTGGGCTATCCCACGATCGCAACGGCAGCCTCCACGCTCGTGGCCGGAGCCATCGCCATCACGGCCAGACGGTACCGCTGGAGCCTTCCCGTGAACGATGACTATTCGCTCCGCAAGTCCATTCGGCGCATGCACGATCGGGCCAAGGCGAAGCCCAGGTTCCTCAAAGTGCGGCACGCCCCCGCAGGTGCCGGCTATGGGCGGCGGCGCTTCGGCAGCGTGATTGGGCACGGGAGCGGCCGTGGCCACGGCCGTGTTCGCGGGGCAGGGCGAGATGCTGGGCATGAGGCTGGGCGAGAGGCCGGACCCGCTCAACAGGAGGGGTTTGAGGCGACGTCTGCTGGAACGCCGGGCGGGCCGGGCGCGGCTGCCGGTGGGACGCCGAACGGTCCATCAAACGGCTCACCCTCCGATTCCTAGAACATCTCCCGGATCTTCGCTAGGAGGCCAAAGCCATCCTTTGCAGTGATGAGGGGAACGGAGATGTCCGGGGTGTCCTGCGGCTCAAGCCCCACGAGTGCGCCCTGTGAGAGGACCTTCTCCACGGGGTTGAGCTGGCGCAGGGCGATACCAGCAACATGGCGTGGGTGTTCGCGTGCCAGCTCCCCGTAAATGAAGGGATCGTGCTGGCCATCGTCTCCCACGAGGAACCAGCGAATCTGCGGAAACATGATGATGAGGTTCCGCAGCTGGGTCTTCTTGTGCTCCTGTCCCGAGCGGAAAAGCCCGGTGGGAGTGGGGCCCCAATCGGTCATCAGGAGAGGGCCGGTAGGAAGATGGTTCTCCGTGATGAACTCCTGCATGGCTGGCAGCGTGTTCCAGGCACCGGTGGATAGATAAAACACTGGGCTATCCGGATATTCTCTGAGCAGCTCGGCGTAGAATGCCGCCATTCCGGGAACCGGCTGGCGCGTGTTGGTGCGCCGAACGAAGGAGTTCCACGCCGCCAGAGCCATTCGCGGCAGCCATGTGATGACGATCGTATCGTCCACATCGGATATGAGCCCGAGCTTCGCGTCCGGCTCAATCACAAGAATTGGAGCGGTGGCCGGCTCTCCGGCTCGCGGCGTGATGGTTGCTTCGTGCCAGCCAGGGGCTAGCCCGTGATCGGGGACGAGCAGATCGATGTAGCCGGAGCTGTCCGTGCGCGATTCGATGCGGCGGCCCGCGATCTCCACAGTGACGGGAAGATAGCCTACCTGCGTGGTGAAAAACTGCCGCCAGCCGCGCTCATACTCACGTGCACGCTCCGAAGCAATCTCCACCATGTCATCCACGGCGTCGATCGCGGGACCGTGGGCATCTAGGAGCTGGGAGACCGGGCGCTCCGCCAACGGACTATGGGTGCCGCGCGGCAGGAACGGGAACGTGAATGGCCTGTCCTCATCCGGTGAGACCATGAGGGCCCGCCCCAGCACGCGCAGCTCCGTGGTGGAACCGTAGCCCGTGAATGGGAAGATGCGCGGGAGCCAGCCCTGAGCGCGCCGGCGCACGATTCCGCGCCGGTTGATGCCGTTATCCAGCGCGCGCGCGATATCAGCCAGTGCCACGATTCCCCCTTAACGCTTGCACACGTAACACCCACACCGTGAGCCCGATCGGAGCTCCGGTAGCCACAGCCTCACCAGCCCAAGCCACGGACGCACCAGCCGCGGTCACGCTAGCCTCACCCACAGCCTCACCAGCCCCGGCGGCTAACAGCTACAGTTCCAGCTCCGGTTCCAGCCAGCCCTAGTCCTGCTGCTCCTCGCTGCGGTCTCCGCTCCACAATGTGTGGAAGGTGCCGTCGCGATCAGTGCGGTGATAGGTGTGGGCTCCGAAGAAGTCCCGCTGGCCCTGAATGAGGTTAGCCGGAAGCTTTTCGGCGCGCACGCCGTCGTAGTAGGACAGCGAGGAAGCGAACGCGGGGATCGGGATCCCGTTGAGCGCCGCGTAGGAAACGATCAGGCGCCAATCGTTGACAGCCTTGGCGATCTCTGCGGAGAAGTAATCATCCGCAAGCAGCAGCGGAAGATCTGCGTTGCGCTCGTAGGCGTCCGTGATCGGGTTGAGGAAGGCCGCACGGATGATGCATCCGCCGCGCCAGATCCGTGCCATCGCACCCAGATCGATGTCCCACTCGTACTCCTTGGAGGCTGCACGGATGAGCTCAAAGCCCTGAGAATAGGCCACCATCTTGGAGGCGTAGAGGGCTTGGCGGATGGATTCGATGAAACCATCGGCATCGTCAACCTGCATGCCTGCGGTGTGAGGAGCAAGCGCCGATTGCCCGGCCGCACGCTCAGCAGCGCCACCGGAAAGCGAGCGAGCAAACGTGGCCTCGGCGATTCCCGTGACGGGAACGCCAAACTCCGCCGCCGTTTGCACTGTCCATGCGCCCGTGCCCTTCTGCGAGGCCTGATCCAGCACGATGTCCACGAACGGTTGATCCGTTTCAGGATCCATGTGCTGGAGAACATCGGCGGTGATCTCGATCAGGTAGGAATCGAGTTCCGTGGTGTTCCACGTTTCGAACACCTTGCCAATCTCCGGAGCGGACAGCCCAAGGCCCTGACGCATGAGGTCATAGGCCTCGGCAATCAGCTGCATATCGGCGTATTCGATGCCGTTATGCACCATCTTGACGAAGTGGCCCGCCCCATCTGGCCCCACATGGGTACAGCACGGCACGCCATCAACGTGTGCGGAGATCTTCTCGAACATAGGCCCGAGGCGATCGTAGGATTCCGTGGTGCCACCGGGCATGATCGAGGGGCCCTTGAGCGCGCCCTCTTCACCGCCGGATACGCCGCTGCCCACGTAGTGCAGGCCGCGATCGCGGATGGCGGCCTCGCGCCGCCGAGTGTCCTGATAGTTCGAGTTTCCGCAATCAACGATGATATCGCCAGCCTCCATGAGCGAGGCGAGTTCATCGATCACTGCATCGGTGGCGGGTCCAGCCTTGACCATGATGATGGCAACCCGTGGCGTCGATAGAGAGGCCACGAAATCTTCCAACGATTCGGATGGATAGAATTCGCCTTCACTACCGTGTTCGGCTATGACGCGTTCAGTTTTCGCCGTGCTTCGGTTGTGGATGGCAACCTTGTACCCGTTGCGGGCAAGGTTGCGCGCCAAATTAGAGCCCATGACGGCCATACCGGTGACGCCGATATCAGCAATTCCCACAGGTGGTGTTCCCAGTGACATATATGTGTTCCTTCGAGATTGCTCGCTCAGCCCTTCAAAGCGTTGGATACAACGGCCTTCGCTTCTTCTTGGACCTTCGCGAGGTGTTCGGCACCCTTAAAGGATTCCCCGTAAATCTTATACACGTCTTCCGTTCCGGAGGGGCGTGCAGCGAACCAGGCGTTTTCCGTGGTGACCTTGAGGCCACCAATCTTGGCGTTGTTGCCGGGTGCACGGACGAGCTTACCTGTGATGGGCTCTCCAGCCAGATCCGTGGCGGTCACATCCTCGGGGCTCAAGGCTCCCAGCTTGGCCTTCTCTGCCTTCGAGGCCGCGGCATCGATGCGAGCATATGCAGAATCGCCGTAGCGCTCCACCTGCTCGTCATGCAGCCCGGATGGGGACTTCCCGGTCACGGCAATGATCTCCGCGGCCAACAGATCCATGATGAGCCCATCCTTATCGGTGGTCCACACCGTCCCATCCTTGCGGAGGAAGGAGCCGCCAGCCGATTCTTCGCCACCAAACCCGATCTCTCCGGTGAGCAGTCCTGGCACGAACCACTTGAATCCAACGGGAACTTCCACAACCTCGCGCCCGATGCCGCCAACCACTCGGTTGATGAGTGAGGACGAAACAAGCGTTTTGCCCACGCCAGCTTCCGCGCCCCAACCGGGCCGGTGCGTGAAGAGGTACTCGATCGCCACAGCCAGATAGTGGTTGGGGTTCATGAGCCCGCCATCTGGGGTCACAATGCCGTGACGATCCGAATCCGCATCGTTACCGGTGGCGATATCGTAGGGCGTGTTGCCGCTGGCATCGGGAACCATGCGCTCGCGCAGGGAGGCCATGGCATAGGGGGAGGAGCAATCCATGCGGATCTTGCCATCCCAGTCCAAGGTCATGAACGGCCAGCGCGGATCCACGTCAGGATTCACAACGGTGAGGTCAATGCCGTAGCGCGAAGCGATCTCGCCCCAGTACTCCACGGAGGCCCCGCCGAGGGGATCAGCTCCGATGCGCACGCCGGCCTTCCGGATCGCCTCAAAGTCAATCATGGAGTCGAGTTCACTCACATACAGTTCGCGGAAATCGAAGCCCGCCACCTGTTCCTTGGCCTGATCGTATGGCACACGCTTGATGGCCTTCCACCCGCTTGCCAGGAGCTCGTTCGCACGCGCAGCGATCACCGAGGTGGCATCCGTATCAGCTGGACCACCCGTTGGTGGGTTGTACTTGAATCCGCCGTCACGTGGCGGGTTATGGGACGGGGTGATGACGATTCCGTCGGCCAGCCCCGGACCGTCCTGCCGCAAGCCGTCGGGCGAACCCACGCCGTTAGCCACCAGAATTGCCAGCGATACGGCCGGAGTAGGCGTGTACGAGCCGCGCGAATCCACGCGCACGTCCGCACCGTTAGCCACCAGCACCTCGATCGCCGTCTTCTCGGCAGGTTCGGATAGCCCGTGCGTATCGCGGCCGATGTAAATGGGCCCATCGTAGCCCTGATCGGCGCGATATTCCGCAATAGCCTGCGTGGTTGCGGCGATGTGCGCCTCATTGAAAGCTCCGTCCAGAGAGGAGCCGCGATGCCCAGAGGTTCCGAACACAACCGCCTGGAGCGGATCATTCGGATCGGGTTCGATCGAATAGTAGGCGGAGAGAAGCTCATCTACGTCGATGAGGTCCTCGGCTTTTGCAAGAAGTCCAGCGCGTTCGTTCATGCATATGATTGTCCCACGTCACATTCTTTTGCGCAGCCTGTAATCACAGGACGGAAGTTTGGGAGTACGTGGGGAACCGTCGTCGTCGTTATTTTCCGACGACGACGGCGTTCCAACCCACCCATGGACAACGTATGTGCTCTCTGGACGCGGCATACCGTGTCCACGGGCGCCATAACCGGTCCAACTCCAACTGTGGGGGAAACTAAAGCAGCCCCGGAGGATTGCTCCCCCGGGGCTGCCAGCAATTCAGCTACGGCGTACTTACTCCGTGGCCTCATCGGTTGGTGCTTCGGTGGCATCGCTTTCATCAGCGGAGCCGCCACCGGTCATCGATTCGATGTACTCGGGGTTATCGTTCGCCCACTGCTCGATGATCTCGGCGTAGTTGGACGGATCGTCGTTCTCATTGAGCATCAGGTTCTCAAGCTCATGAAGAGTATCGGAATCCATGGTCCAGTTGGAGATCCACTCGGCTACCTCGGGGTGATCCTCGCTGAAGGTGGCAGAACCGTAGGAGTACAGGGTCTCTGCCTCGCCAAGGGAGCCCTCGGGATCCTCAAGATCCTTGATGTCATAGGCATCGTATGCCCAGTGCGGGTGCCACATGGCCACGGCAATGTTCTCACCGTTGTTCATGGCAGTGTTCAGTTCGGCAAGCATGGCTGGGGTAGAGGAGGTAATGAACTCCATGTTCTCCAGACCGTAGGTGGGGATAACTTCGTCCTCCGTCACCTCGGTGTGGCCCGCTCCTGGCTCAATGCCGATGAGCTGGTTGTTGAACACATCAGCGTTGTCCGCAAGCTCGGTCAGGGAATCGATCGGGGCGTCCGCGTTCACCGCGATGGTGAGCTGCGCATCCTCGTTCCATGCGCCGAGCTCTTCGATATCATCGCCGTACTGGTCAATGTAGCTCTGGTGCGTCAGGGGCAGCCACACGTCCAGCACTGCATCGTAATCGCCGCCGGCGAGTGCCTGGAACACGGGGCCGGGATCGGCCGTCTCGAGGTTAACGGTGTAACCCTCTTGCTCCAGCACGTACTTCCACAGGTTAGAGACCGCAATGGCCTCGTCCCAGTTGAACAGGCCGATGGTGATCTCTTTGCTTTCCTCGCCAGAGCCGTTCGAGCCTTCGCTATCGCTATCGCCACTACATCCGGCTAGGACCAGAGCAGCAGCCGCACCGATCGCAAGGGCGCCGGTACCAATTCGCTTCTTCATGGTGTTTCCTCTTCTTCGTTGGGTCGATTGCTAGATTATGGGGTTGCCCTGCTGGTGATTAGGCATTCAGTGGTGATCAGGCATTCGCCTTGTTCTTGGCGTCCTTGGCCTTCTTGTGCTCACGGTTACCAAATCCGCTGGTCACGCGGTCCAGAATCATCGCGATGATCACCACGGCGGTGCCGGCCTCGAAGCCGAGGCCCACGTCCACGCGGTTCAGGCTGGTCACAACGTCCGAACCGAGGCCGCCAGCGCCAACCATTCCGGCGATAACCACCATCGAGAGGGAGAGCATGATGACCTGATTGACTCCGGCCATGATGTTGGGCATCGCGAGCGGTAGCTGAATCTGACGCAGAACGCGGCCCGGCTTGGCGCCGAAGGCGTATCCGGCTTCCACAACTTCCTTATCCACGTTGCGGATACCGAGCTCAGTCAGGCGCACACCGGGTGCCAAGGAGAAGATGACCGTGGCCACCATTCCTGGAACAACGCCGATGCGGAACAGCATGAGCGATGGGATCAGGTACACCATGGCTGGCATGGTCTGGAGGAAGTCTAGGATCGGGCGGATCACAGCGGATGCCCTCTTGGACTTAGCTGCCCAGATTCCTACGGGGATCGCGATGATCAGGGCGATCGCGCTAGAGAGGAGAACGAGTGCCAGCGTGGACATCGCGTTCTCCCACTGGTTCAGGCCCACGATAACTAGGAGGCCGATGGCGGAGACGATCGTCAGCTTCCATCCCTTGGAGAAGTAGGCCAAGACGGCAACAATGGCAATGATCACCCAGAACGGCGGCGAAACCAGCACGTTCTCCAAGCCGTCGTACATGGCGGCCATGAGGGAACGGAGGAAATCGAAGAGCCAGCCGGCGGAATCGATCAGCCAGTCAACGCCGTCACTGATCCAGCTACCTAGGGGAATACGGAAATCGCTCATGAGTGGGCCTCCTCGCCGGACGTGTCGTTCAACGTGGCATCCAACACTTCAACAGGAACCATGCGTTGCGGTGAGATCGTCAGATCCGCTTCTGCATCGGTATCGGCGAGAGCCGCCAACAGCGCGATGCGGGGGACAACACCAAGTAGGCGATCATTATTGCCCACAACGGCAATCGGAAGGCGGGTGTGGATGGTGAGTTCGAACAGTTCGGACAGATACTGATCAGCCGTGACCTTGGCGGGCAGGGGCTGGAGAATGCTGGAGATGTCCGTGTTGCCGGCGCGAACGGCGCGCAGCACATCGGTATCTTGAACGTAGCCCACGACCTTGCGTCCATGGGAAATAACAAACACCGTGGGTGTTTGGAGATCGCGCATCACGCGCAGAGCGCCACGGGAGCCGGAGGTATCGCGAACAACGGCTCGCGGCCCCTCCATCACGTCGGCAGCGGTCAACACCTTGGCGCGATCAACGTCCTGAACGAACTTCGCCACGTAATCGTTGGCCGGATCGGTCAGAATATCGTTGGGTGTGCCAACCTGAACGATGTGCCCGGCGCGCATCACGGCAATTCGATCGCCAACGAACATCGCTTCGTTGAGATCGTGCGTGATGAAGATGATGGTCTTGCCCAACTCTTCCTGAAGCTCCACGAGGAGCTCCTGCATCTCGTGGCGAATGAGCGGATCAAGTGCGGAGAACGCCTCGTCCATCAGGAGGATTTCGTTATCCGCGGCAAAGGCGCGGGCCAAGCCAACGCGCTGCTGCATACCGCCAGAGAGCTCATCGGGCATCGAATCTGCCCATTCCGTGAGTCCAACGCGGTCCAGCCACTTGCGTGCGGTCTCCTTGCGTTCGGCTTCGGGGACCTTGCTGATCTCCAAGCCGTAGGCCACGTTCTCTAGCACGGTCCGGTGTGGCAGCAGCGCAAAGTGCTGGAACACCATGGACATTCTGGCGCGGCGCAGTTCGCGTAGATCATCGCCATCCAGCCCGTTAACCTCGGTGCCGTAGATCTTCACGGAACCCCGCGTGATGGGGTTAAGCCCGTTCAGGCAACGGATCAGCGTGGATTTTCCGGAACCGGACAGGCCCATCACAACGAAAATCTCGCCGCGCTTGACCTCGAAACCAGCATCGATAACCGCAGCAGTTCCGAGGTTTTGAAGCTCTGACCTGTCCTTGCCGTCATCGAGGCCCTTGAGGACATCGTCGGTTCTGCGACCGAAGACCTTATATAGATGGGATACCTCAACCGCGGTGGTGTCACCGCTTGGGGTATCGGATCGAACATTGCTCACATGTACTCCTTGCATGTACAAGGCTGAACCTAATCGGAGCCCGGGTACAGCGTGTAGGACATCGTCCTCCTGCGAACAGCCATCGGGGCCGCTCAAGCATCACACCGAACCATACGGCCACCGGCTGTGATCCCTTTTGGCTCCCTCAAGCCAAAAGATGGGACCGGCGGACGCGGGCCAAACGTGTTGGCGCAAAACGCCATTCATTGAACTTAGCAACGTTTGCGGGGTGCTGCAAGGAATTTTCGGTGTTCTGTGCACCTGAACTCATTTCGAAATGAGGCATTTTCACCCGAGTATTCTGCAACGAGGGAGAGCGAAAACCATCAAAAATCCGCTGTATGGCGGTAATTTTAGACGGTAGTGCCGAAATGTGTCGTGTCAAATTCCCATCGATAATTCGTGCGAGAATTCGCCGTGTTCGGTAGGAGTGAATTCGCGAGTTTCCGGCTACGCCACGCGCTCCATCACGGCGAATCCGCCTTCTTCGTAGGTTGTGCGCCAGGTTCCGCCGAATGTGTCAGCCGCCCATTGCCCGGGTCCGCCTCGGGCCGAATGAGCTTTGTGCCCGGGGCTGATCACTGCCGTATCCACCTGTGCGGCTCCAACCGTTCCCTCCCAGTACACGGTATTTCCGGGCACTACGTAGGAGAGCATGCGGATATCAGTGACAACACTTCGGCCCGTGCCCACCGCATCCACGGCGCCTTCACCGGCCGATTGATCGAACTGGTAGTAGGTGCCACGCGCGAACGCTCCCACGGGCCCGGTCCATGCCATGGCCAGGTTGGTCAGCAGAGAGAACGAGATCCCGAGGGCAGCAAGATGTCGTGGGCTGAAGTGAGTTGTGAGGGACGACGACGGCGGGGCGGCCCCCTCCGTGGCATCGTTCGGTGGCTCTGGGGGTGGCGCTGGCGCTGGGCGTGGCGATGGGCTTCGTGATGGCGCGGCGTGAATGAGGCTGATGACGGCAATGGGCATGAGGATCGCGGAGTAGTGCCACTCCCATCCCCAGTAGTACGGGACGTTGCCCGCGAAGCGCCACAACAGCGTGGGGATCATGAGCCACATGAGCGGGCTGCGAAGGCCGATGATGCCGGCGGCGCCCACGAGCAGGGCGAGCGTTGCGTACTTCTGGGCGGGGCTGAAGAAGTGCTGGATGAATCCCAGTGGTCCGGCTGAGGCTCCCTCAGTTTCTGAAAGCCTATCGGTGTAGTCCCATTGGCCAGCTGGATTGATGAGTGGAAGGATAATGAGAATGGAGGCCGCGAACCAGAAGGTGCCCCACAGCGCCACGTAGATTCCGTGGCGGGCGGCTGGCGATGTCAGGGATGCTTTGAGGGAGCTGAGGGTGCGCTGTGGTCCGGCCTTGGCCCACGCGTCCCACAACATGATGCAGCCAAAGGCGGCTACGGTCAGGCCAAGATCTTCCTTAATGAAGACGAGGAGGCCGATCTCCACGTATGCCCGCTTCTTGCCCTCGATCCAGTGGACCAATCCGAAGGCAAGAAGGGGAACGGCAAACGCTATTTCGTGGAACTGAGAGCCGATTGCCTCTAGAAGCCCCCAGCTGAGTACGTAGGACGTACCAAGCGTGGCCCCCCAAGCTGTGCCCAGCTTCTGGCAGGCGAGCCGTGTGATGGGCACGGCGGACCATGCGAACAGCAGGTTCTGGACGATCAGGAGGGTGAGCCCGGAGGGGAAGAACCGAAAGACGGGGCCCAAGAGAACCAGAATGGGGTGAAAGTGATCGCCTAACAGGTTGTAGCCCGGCCCTTTGATGTCCACGATCGGGGCGTCCAGATGCGCGTACTGGTTCGCTAGTTGGGTGAAGATGCCAAGATCCCAGGAGGGGGAGACGAAGCCGTTCCACTGGAAAACGGAGAACGAGCAGTACAGTGCCGCGGCAATGCCGGCGATGATCCATCCGGGATTTTTCACACGACGTTTTTCTTTTGGCAGTGGCGAAGAGCGAACCATCCGAGTGGAATCCTGACCCAGAACGTCACCAAGCGGAACAGGATGGCCGTGGAGAGGGCAACGGAGCCCGGGACGCCGGCAAGTGTGAGGCCGCCGGTCAATGCTGCCTCAACGGGGCCAATGCCGCCAGGGGAAGGAACCAGCGCACCCACTGAGTTGGACACAAGATAGGTGATCGCCAGAGTCACGATCGGCAGGGAGTAGCCGAATGCGGCCAAGGCGCCACCGAATGCGGCAACGAATGCGGCCGATTGAATGACTGAGCCGATGAATCCGTAGGCGATGCGGGACGGATGAGTGCCTAGCCACACGAGCCGTGGCCAAATCTGATCAATTGTTGGTTTGATCTTGGCGATGATCCAGCGGCGAAGTGGCTTGATGAAGTAGGCGATGATCGCCACGAGGGAAACGGCAGCGAACACCACCACGACGGTTCCGGTGGGGACCTGGAAGGAGGAGAGGTTTCCTGTGGCAAGCCCGAGGAGTAGGAGCAGAAGAACGGTTGTCACAAACTGGGAAATCTGCACCAGCGTCACGGTAGCCAAGCCAATGGGAACTGGAACCTTGCGCTTTTGGAGGTAGCGAAGGTTGAAGGCGGCAGGGCCAATACCGGCTGGTGCCACCAGAGCAACGATGGAGGCGGCCACCTGAACGATTGTGGTTTCGGCTAGTGGCAGATCTTCGGCCGTGTAGGCCTTGAGGCTGATAGCGGCGCCAACATAGGTGAACAGGCCGATAAAGAAGGCGAAGATCATCCAACCGGGCACGGCCTTCGCGATTGTTTCCTGTAGCTCTTGGAAGTTGATGGTGCCGAATAGCAGATACAGGGCTACCACGGCGATCGATACTGTCAGGATCGTGCGCAGCGAGAAGCGTTGGAGCTTCATGGGCTCCACATCGCCTACCTCTGGCACGGTTTCCACGAGTGATTCGCGCAAGGATTGCAGCTCCTTGCGGCTGGACAGGGCCGCTCCAGTTTCTTGAGGGAGAATCGCTTTCTGGAGGATCGGTGCGATCGTCACCAGCTGATCCAATGGTAGGCACCTGCGTGCGGATGCCAGTGTGCGTTCGGAGCCCACCTGGACGGCCATCATGGCCAGCGCCTGTGCCATGTCCACCCGGCGCGCCACTTCGTTTGCGGCGATTGATCCGCTTTGCCAGTGAACAAGGTGGAGCGCGTTGCCGCTCAAGCCCACCGTTCCAGCATGGATATCGCCATGGGAAACTCCCCGGCTGTGGGCCTCCTGAAGGAGTACCCACAAAGAATCGAGGGCCTCATCGGGAACCTCATCGCTAGGAACGTCGGATAGCGGCTTGCCGTCCGCCAACTCAAAGGACGCGATAAAGGACTGATCTGAGGAGGCAACGCGCAGATGGCGATTCGGGCACACACCGGCTTCGGTGGCCGCAAGTTCTAGGAGTGCCAACTGGTTGGCGGAAGCCTCTAATGTGCGTCCTGAGCGGCGCGTGGAGGTTGTGAGCACGATCCGGTTCCACATTGATGTCAGAACGCCAACAATGTGTTGGTCCGCATCCAAGAAAGCCAGCTGGTAGGCCGTTCCATCTTCGGACACTGCCAAGTAGTTGCGCGAGGCATATGAATTGGCAAGCGGGTGATGCTCGGCCAGAAGGCCGTCACGGATCTCCAGCGCGTTAGCCGATGGATCCAGCGTGAGGGTGGCGGATCGGGGTGATGGCGTCAAGTTCTCCAACTCATCAACCGTCGGGATGCTTCCTGACGCCGTGCGTCCATCATGAAGGTTCTCCGAGGGAGCGGAGCTTTCGGACACAGGGGAGCTTTCGGACACGGGGACAGTGCTGGTCTCTTGGCGCAAGTTCGCCCCGGCCTTGTCCACGATCGAGCGCAATTGAGAAAGGCCATACCTATCCACATAGCCCAGAGGGCCACGTCCATCGGCACGCCATACTTTCAGATCGTATTGATCGGGAATGTCATCAATCCGAACGATCTGTGTGGCGTCTATGCCAGCGCGCCGCGCCAAGTTAACAAGCGCGATTCCCGTACTACGGTCTGGGGTATCACCGGAGATGTAGCGCGCCATCTGCCCGCAGAACGTTCCCAGCAAGATCGTGATGAGTGCTCCAGGCAGGGTCTGGTTACCCTGCAGAACGGAGATCACGAGTGCCACGTAAAGCAGGGGCCAACCCCACGTTGTGGTTTTGCTGCTCTTGCCGGATCCCGCCACCGTCAGAAGTGCCGAAATCACTGACACATACGGTAGAAGCGTGATGTAGGCCTGTTCATCAAGGGAATCGAGAAGCTGGCCAGTGATGGGGGAGAGCGGAAAGTAGCTCTGAAAGAGCCAGAGAACTCCGTAGGCGATCGCTACTGCAGATACGAGGGCGCCTATCGCTGTGATCAAGCTGCGCCAGCGCCTGTGCCACACCAGATCGGCAATGACAACAAGGGGGAGAACAAAGCTAAGTAGGCCCTCAAGCACGTTGACCGGCACGAACAGGACGGATTCAACGATTCCCGATGTTGCCGTGCGAACATCCCGGGTAACGGCCAGCGTGGTGGCGGAGCCGTAAACGGCCAGAAACATGACGAAACCGATGGCCAAGGCAGAGATGATTGCGGAGACCAAATCACGTGGATGGCGGACCCACCGGACCTCTTCGTCAATCAGGAGCACATGCTGGCGCGAAAAGCGTGGTCCATTCGCCATGCCCGTGCTCCTTTCTGTGATGTCAACCTGCTAATCGTCAGTATCTTCTAGCCGCCTATTTAACCACTCTGGAATGTGCTCGTCAGTACGCGGAAAAGCTTTGAGATCTTCACGCCATACGCTGGCAGGGACTTGTGCGGCCCACCGCGGTTCAAGATCTCGGTTAGCGGTGAGGTTGGCGTGCCCATCTGGCTTAAATTCAAGTGTGAGGACGTAGGGAGCGCCCACCTCTTCTTGGAAGGAAATCTTCTTCAACTGGCTCACATAATGTAACACTGAGGTGGGCAAAAGCTTCAGTGTCACGGCCTTGCCACTCGTTTGAGAAGTCTGAGGCGAATCGCCATCTTCCGCATCGGCCGAGACGCTACTTCCGGCAGCATCCTCCGCAGCAGGTGAGCTCACCGTAGCCATTGCCGCGAAATGAGCCATTTGCCCGACCATCTGAATGTGCAGATGCAAGGATTGCCACCCGGAGGGAGCAACGTTGGTGAGCATCGCAAGGATATCGGCAACAAGTGCTTGCGGATCGGAATTGTCACGCTGGCGGGCAGCTTGAAGAGTGATCGCCGGCCGGGAGGAGACGTTCCACGTCTTCGGACGAGCCTCACGGCTCGCCTTCTCCTGAATCTCATCGAACGGAACCAGCACGGCGTTTGTTCCCTGAGCGATCCGCTTGAACCCGAGGGCAGATGCGAAGGGAGTGTCAAGAACGAGGGAAACTATCTGTGCCAAAACCTGGCCGGATTCGTTCCGCACAGCTCGGATGATGCGGACTGGAGTGTGCTTGTACCGGCCCACATCCTGATGCTCATAAATGTTGAGATCGCTGTGATAAGTGATCCTCTTGCCCCACAGCCCGGTGGGTAGTTCTTGGAATCCTTCTTCCGCGGTTGGCGCGGCAGGGGACACCATCGTCAAAGCTACTGGTTCGTCCGTTTCCTCGCTGAACTCCATCTCAACAGGAAGAGCGCCCCACTCACGTGTGACGATTGGCCCGATGAACTGTGAGGGAATAGCGGCGGTAAACTTACCCGTTTTCACCGTTTCCCAGCCCCATGCAATGCCGTGATAGACACCAAGAAGCTCCGGCTCTGAATCGCCGGGGAAGAACCGCCACAGCCGCGTGCCGGAGGTCAGACGCGTTGGCTCTATCCACAGAAGTTCTGTGCTCACGCCCCCACCTTGGGTGGTGCCAGATCCGTTGAACGGAGGGTTTTCGATGATGCCGCCCATGAAGGCATCCTGATTCAGTGGCCCTACGGCGCGCCGAACCTGTACGAACGGTCCCGCTGGCATTTGCAGGATGTCGATGGGACGGTCAGGGGAAAAGGCGCGGCGATCGCACCCTTGCAGTGCGATGAGGTCCGCAACGTCCGTGACTCCCTCTGCCCGTGCAGCATCGATGGCGAAGCCCGTCACAAGATCGAGCCCCGTTTTCAGATAGGAATCGGCTTGGCCCGATGAGATGGCCAATTGATAGATGACGCTCACACTTGTCCCTTCGGCGCGAAGAATCTAGCCACCACTCTAGTACGTGCACTCCCGTGGGATGGCCGTGGAGGACTACTCGGGATCCGTTTCGCGAGGCTCGGCATCGATATCCGTGAGATGGTCTGTCCCTGCCAGTTTCCTATTCTTGCGGATCCGGAGCGCTATCCACACGATGAGGGCAGCAACGATGAGTACAAGTACAACCTTGGAGGCCACTCCAACGTATTCTTCAACCACGTGCCAGTTTGCCCCAAGCGCGTAGCCAGCGCTGATCAATATCGTGTTCCAGATGAGTGATCCGGCAGTGGTGAGAGCGGTGAATTTGGCTAGGTGCATCCTCGTAACGCCGGCTGGTAGCGAGATAAGCGAACGGAAGATCGGGATCATGCGGCCAAAGAACACCGTCCACAATCCGTACTTATCGAAGAAGGCCTCGGTTCGCACCACATCGTTGGGGTTAACAAGCGGCAGAGCGTTCAGAATCTTGCGAGTGCGTTCGCGCCCTAGGAGAGCGCCGAGTCCGTAGAGCACCCATGCGCCAACCAGTGATCCTGCCGTACACCACAGGATCGCCCCGAGCAGGGTGAATCCCGCGCCAGCACCGGCGGAGAAACCGGCCAGTGGCAGGATGATTTCTGACGGCAGTGGCGGGAACAGATTCTCGAGTGCAATAAGCGCCCCCGCTCCGAAACCGCCGAGCGTGTCAATAACGGATATGGCCCATCCCGCGATGCCCCCGATTTCCCCACCGCTAGAAGCGGCAGCTGTGGCTACGATTGTGGAAAACAGGATGGACTCCTCTGATGCTCGGATCGCTACAAATTCCAGTTTTGCAGGGAAACGTGAGAAAACCTAGTGAAACGGGTGTGATCCTTGCCGGGTGCCACCACGGACGCAGTTTACCTCTGTATCGGCTGATTTTCGACGATACTGGCAACCCACAGCGCGTCGCGGAGCGTATCTAGGCGCGCGGTTCTCCCAAGTAATCAACCAGTTCGGCCGCGAGCCCAACGTAGCTCCCGGGAGTCAGGCGCAGCAGCCGTTCCTCAACGTCCGCCGGAATCCCAAGCTCCTTGATGAAGGTCCGCATATCCTCCTGAGTGACGCGGCGGCCACGGGTGAGCCCCTTGAGGCGCTCGTAGGGATTGCCCATACCCGTTGCCCCCGCGATCTCCGCAGCGCGCATCGCCTGCTGAATCGGTTCGCCCAGTACCTCCCACGAGCTGTCTAAATCGCGTTCCAGAACCGCAGGATTCGGATCAACGCCAGCGATCCCACGCTTGAGGTTATCGATGGCGAGGAGCGAGTGGCCGAGGCCAACCCCGATGTTGCGCTGGGTGGTGGAATCGGTGAGATCGCGCTGCAAACGTGACGTAACCAGAGTTGAAGCAAGCGATTCCAGCAGGGCGCTGGAGACTTCTAGGTTGGCTTCCGCATTCTCGAAGCGGATGGGGTTGACCTTGTGCGGCATGGTGGAGGATCCGGTGGTTCCCTGCGCCGCAAGATTTTGGTGGAAGTAATCGAGCGAGATGTACGTCCAGAAATCGGTGGCGATGTTATGAGCGATCCGGTTGAAGTGGGCGATGTCCGCGTACAGATCTGCTTGCCAATCGTGTGGCTCGATCTGAGTGGTCAGCGGATTCCACGTCAGGCCCAATCCCTCAACAAATGTACGGGAGATGGAGGGCCAGTCGGCTCCGGGAACCGCTACGGCGTGAGCGCCGAACGTTCCAGTGGCACCGTTGATCTTTCCCAGATACTCGGTGCACCCGATGCGGTGCAGCTGCCGGTGGAGGCGAGAGGCAAACACCGCCATTTCCTTGCCAAGCGTGGTGGGCGATGCGGTTTGCCCGTGCGTGCGCGAGAGCATGGGAACCTGGGCGGTGGCGCGGGCCAGATCCGCCAGCTGATTCTCTAGGGACGTAGCGGCGGGCAGCCATACCTCATCGATAGCACCCTTAATTACTACGGAGTAGGCGAGGTTGTTGATGTCCTCACTCGTGCAGAAGATATGGACGATCTCGTGCATGGAGGCGAGTGCTGTCTGCCCGCCCAGAGCGGCAGGAGCGGTGTCTAAGCGCCGCTTGAGGAAGTATTCGACGGCCTTGACGTCATGGCGTGTTTCGGCTTCGATCGTGGCCAGCTCGCCGATTTCCTCAGCGCCAAAGGTGGCCGGGATTGACCGCAGGTAGGCGATTTCCGCATCGTTGAGCCTAGGTGCGCCCGGCAGGGCCTTGGCTGATGTCAGGTGGATGAGCCATTCGATTTCAATGTGAAGGCGCGCGCGATTGAGCGCGGCTTCAGAGAGGTAATCCACGAGTGGGGCAGTTGCTTCACGGTACCGGCCGTCCAGCGGGCCCAAGGCAATCGGGGGTTGGATGGTGGCAAGGGATTCGAACCCTTGGTGGGCGGACAGGGAACCTGTGGAAGCTGAAGGATCGAAGCTCATGCGGCTATTGTTTCACGGTGCCTGTGGCTTCGTGCATCCCGTACGCACTGTGGGCGCGAGGCGTGTAACCTTCAGCCCGGCTTCGCGGAGCTGGTGCATCCCGTCCGCACTGTGGGCGTGGGGCGGTTGCTAGAGGTATTGCCGGGCCGCCGCCACAGTTTCGCTCCCATACCCGCCGCCAAAGATCGCAGCGTGGATGATGAGGATATGAAGGGTATGCAAGCCGATCCGTTCGCGCCAGCCCTCTGCGAGCGGCGAGGCCTCGTTGTACGCCGCGTAGATGCGGTCAGTGAACGGAGCATTGAAAACCGTCAGCTGGGCCAGATCCGATTCCGCATGCCCGCCCTGACAGGCAGGATCGATGAGAACGCCCACGGTCCGAGAATCTGACGTGCTCAGTCCTCTGCCCGCGGCGGCATGAGCAGCGGATTCGGCAGTGGCCCACATGATGTTCCCGGACCACAGATCTCCGTGTAGCAGTGCAGCTTCGGTGTGAACAAGCTGGGGCTGGGGAGCATCGAATTCCCCGTCTTTGAGGCGTTCGCACAGTCTCTCGATGATCGTCGCACCGCGAGCGCCGATGGCCCCGTTCCGTTGGGCATCGTCAAGGTAGGGCAGGATCCGGTCCTCGGCAAAGAACTGGCCCCAAGCACGCGACGGAGAGCCTGGGGCAACAAGGGGGAGTGGTGCTTCACCCATGGCGCCGATGATGCGCCCGGCCTGCCCGATGTTCGACGATTCTTCCAACCCCTGCGGGCATTGCCCGAATACTCTGTGGCCGCTCTGGCTATAAGCGTGGGTTGCGGCCAAGGCCCGCCCGAACTGCTCAGCAGCGCTCGCGGATGGCCCGGCGGTTTCCAGCCGCGCGGTGCGCAGCTCCCGTTTCTGGGCATCAAGCAGCCGCACAACAGGAGCCCCGCCATCCATGGCTGCGGCGCCTAGTTCGGCCAATCCCGCTGCTTCAGCGGAAATGGCGTGGGCATTCCCGCGCTTTGTGAATGATTGTGATCCGGAGTTCATGGTGACCTCCTCGATGGAGTGCGTGTGAGCACCCGCCACCTAGCTTCGCTGATACTTCAGCGGCAAGAACAGATCGGCCACCACGTTGATAAGCCCAACAATCAGCCCGCCGATCACCGCCCAGATAAAGCCGTCAACGTGTATGCCCACGTCGAAGAAGCCGGTAATCCACGAGGTCAGTCCCAGCATAAGGGCGTTCACCACGATGAAGAACAGGCCCAGCGTCAGGACATAGAAGGGTATGGAAAAGAAGGCAACGATGGGGCGTATCAGCACGTTCACAACGGCCAGAATGATTCCGGCAAGGATGTAGTACAGCCAGACGTAATCGCTGGTGCCGATCAGGGTAATGCCGCTGAGAACCGCCACGCATACCCAGAGGCCCAGCGCGTTGACAAGTGCACGTACAAGTAGCTTCATAGGTATCAGCCTAGCGAGGTTTCCGTGGGCAACCTATGGGCAGTTTAAGCAATTCCTTTGATGGCGTAGCTGTATCGATGGGTTCCGCCCGGCGCCAAGAGCGTGAGCTCATCGCCTGAATTGAAGGCGTTGGGCGCGCAGCTCATCGGTTCGATGGCCAGCCCGGCGCGCCCGATCTGGTCCCCGCTGTAGATCTGAACCCATGGTGCCTGCGAGCTCACGATGGCGCCGCGGCCCGTGACGGTATCACGCACGGTCACGTCCCAGCCGTCCTCGGGTAGATCGGTGTAGGCATCATCGATCAGGCGGCTGCCGATCGGGCCTTCGGTGTGCGCGTTGCCGGCGGCCGGAACCGTTCCGGTGGGGATCTGGTTGGCGTTCATCGTGGTGACGGTGCGAGCGGGCACGGTCAGTTCGTAGGAATCGATGGTCCCTTCGCCGAAGTAAATGTAGGGGTGGGCGGCCACACCATAGGGAGCGGTATTGTTCCCAATGTTTGTTGTTTGTACGGTCACGGTGAGCCCTGATCGCGAATCCAGCTCATACTTTACTGTGGAGCGAAGGGTCCACGGGTAGCCGGGGCGCGGGGCGGCCAGCGCCTTGAACGTCACCGCCGTATCGCTCATCTCCGCCACCTGCCATTCCACCCACGCCATGAATCCGTGGAGGGCCGCGTTGTGGACGATATCGTTGACGGGTAGCTGATAGGACACCCCGCCTTGAGTGTACTGGCCGTCCGCCACACGGTTGGGCCACGGGATCAGAACCTTGCCCATGTACTCAGGGGCAAACTCATCATTTCCATAGGAGGTGATGAGACTTCCGCCCCCGTACGTTAGTTCGGCAAGGCCCGCGCCCACGGCAACAACACGCGCCTCGTAATCCCCAGCTCGTAGAATAACGTTCTTTCCTGACGCGAGATTAGCCATGAGGTGCCCCTTCCAGAGTTTCTTCTAGGGTACGTTGATTTGGCCGTCCGGTCATGGAGTTTAACGACGACGACGGCGTGACAGTCCGGCACCGCCACAGTAACGAGGCGATGCCGGACTGGCAGGTGGATCTACTCGCCGGTTGGCGATGCCCCGCCGTGGGGCTTCATCTTCCACCAGATTCCCATGATCAGGGCAACGATCAGCAGTCCGATGCCCGAATACAGGTTGCCGTTGATTCCGCCCGTCTTGGCCATTTCCTCTGGGCCGGCTACGAAGGCGGCGCAGATAAGCAAGAACACGGCGATGGAGCCGATTGCGGCGGCGATAACAAAGCGAATGTCAGTGTAATCAGTCGCTTCTCGTGATTCAGATGCCATGATGATTCCCCTTTCTCAGTGGAAGATGACGTTGAGGGTAATAACGGCAACCCCGGCGATGATGGCCAGAGGAACGGGCCTGCGCAGCATCGGAAGCTGGTGCAGGAACGGATCCGTTCTGTCTTCCTTTGGAGTCTCGGAGTACACGAATCCGCGCAGCTCCGCCGATGTTTTCGCCCGTGTACGGGTAGAGACCAACACGGTGACGATGATGTCCACAACGAAGGCCGTTCCAGCGGCAACGAATGCGCCACCTTGGCCGGGTAGGTTCATGACTCCCGTCCATTGCATCAGGTTGATTGCCAGAGCTCCGAGTGTTCCGGCCGCCAAGCCGGTCCAGCCTCCTGCGGCCGTTGCTCTCTTCCAGAACATACCAATGATGAACGTGGCGAACAGTGGAGCGTTGAACATGGAGAACAGCTGCTGGAGATAATCCATGAGGTTCTCGTATTGAGAGGCGATCAGGGCCGTGAAGATCGCGATCACGGAAGCCGCAAACGTAGAATACTTGCCGATCTTCAGGTACTGGGCGTCCGTTTCGTTGGGCTTGAGGTACCGCTCATACAGATCAACGGTGAACACGGTGTTGAAGGCGGAGATGTTGGCCGCCATGCCGGCCATGAACGATGCGAGAAGGCCGGTGATGGCCACTCCCAGCAAGCCGTTGGGGAGCACATCGCGCATGAGCAACAGGATGGCATCGTTGTATTCGAACGGTGAACCGGCCGATTTCGCGTCCACCACCTCCGTCACCAGCACGCCGGCAATCATGCCGGGGATGATGACGATGAACGGGATGAACATCTTGACGAAGGTTCCGATGATGGGAGTCTTCTGAGCAGCGGAAATGGAATCCGATGCCATGGCGCGCTGGACTTCCACGAAGTTGGTGGTCCAGTAGCCGAAGGACAGCACGAAGCCCAGGCCAAACACGATCCCGATCACGGAAAGGACGGGGGAATCGAATCCGGCTAATGCGGTACCTGGCCACGAGTTGAGTTGATCAGACGGATCGGTCCCAGCCGTCGTGGCAATCGAGGTTATCTGCTCCTTCAACGCCTCCCAGCCGCCAACGCGATGGAGGCCGATCAATGTGAGGGGCAAGAGTGCGGCGATGATAACGAAGAACTGAAGGACCTCGTTGTAGATGGCCGCGGAGAGCCCTCCGAGCGATATATAGGTGAAAACGATGATCGCCGCAATAACAAGGGCAACCCATAGCGGCCATCCGAGCAGCCAGTTAATGATCTTGCCCAGAAGGAACAGGTTGATGCCGGCGATGAGCAGCTGGGCTAGCGCAAAGCTCAACGAATTAATGAGGTGAGCCGTTTGGCCGTACCTCTTGTACATGAACTCGGGGACCGATCGGACTTTTGAGCCGTAGTAGAACGGCATCATGACGATGCCAAGGAACAGCATGGCGGGAACCGCGCCAACCCAGAAGTAGTGGAATGTGGGCATTCCGTACTGGGCGCCGTTGGCGGACATTCCCATGATCTCGATGGCGCCAAGGTTTGCTGAAACGAAGGCAATACCCGTGACCCACGCTGGGATCGAACGGCCGCCGGTCAAGAAATCGTCCGAACTCTTGGCCTTGTGCTTCATGAGGAAGCCAACGCCAATGACGAACGAGAAGTAGATGACGATGGGGACGTAATCGAACCACATGGCGTTAAGCAAAGTGTCATCGCCTGGGGCCGGTGCCATCGGTAGTGGATTGATGAACATGTACGCTCCTGAACTGAGCCTAATAGGAACCACACGCCCCTTTGGTGCGGATTACCGCACGCCGTGTGGCTACCGCACCAAACAACGCTGCCCGGTTGCGGCCATGACAAACACGCTAATCCGTTTGGTTGGCCTCGTATTGGGACCTAATTCCTTACACGTAAAAGTAAATGCGTTCGCTTATACTTATGTTTACGTTATCAACTTGACGAATCGCGCATTGTCGTTCGAAAGGCCCTGTCCCGCGAACACTCTTCGTGTTAGATTTGAACAAAAGGGCCGAGTGCAATGAGGCAGGTACCACGATGAAACTGAACGAACTAACAGCGCAGCTGGCAGCGGGCGGATGTGACCAGCGATTAGCTCAGGTCTATGGCTCCGGGCCCCACGATGTTGGTGATGCGCGCGAACGGCTCCTCACGCTGCTCGAACGTTACTCCACGGCTTTCGGAGATGGCGATGTTGGGCTGTATACCGCGCCTGGCCGCACAGAAATGGGCGGTAACCACACGGATCACCAGCAGGGTGCCGTATTGGCCGGATCGGTCACCATGGATATGATTGCCGCCGCCGGAGCCAACGGGACGAACGTGTGCCGGATCCTGTCAGAAGGCTTCCCTGAAATCTCTGTGGATCTAGGAAACTTGGAGCCAAACTCTCAGGAGTTTGGGACCTCTGAATCTCTTGTGCGAGGAATCGCGCGGGCAATAACGGATCGCGGATATGACGTTGCAGGGTTCAACGCCGTGATCTCTTCGGCTGTGCCGGGTGGATCAGGGTTGTCCTCATCCGCCGCATACGAGATCCTCATCGGGGTGATCCTCAATCATCTGACCTGTGGCGATGGCCTGAGCGCCGCGGAGCTGGCCCAGATCGGACAGTTTTCTGAGAACAACTTCTTCGGTAAGCCATCCGGCCTCATGGACCAGATGGGATGCTCCCTTGGTGGAGTAGCTCATTTGGACTTCAAGGATCCCGGCAATCCGATCATCGATCCCATCCCCTTCGATATGGAGGAGACGGGATATGCCCTGTGCATCATCGATTCGGGTGGGGACCATGCGGATCTGACCGATGACTACACGGCGATCCGCAATGAGATGAAGGACGTTGCCGCCTACTTCGGCAAGGATGTGTTGCGCGAAGTTGAACCGGAAGATTTTTGGGCGAACTTCGCCGATGCCCGCTCAGCCACCAGTGACAGGGCTGTTTTAAGAGCCACTCACTTCTTTGAGGATCACGCTAGGGTGGAGCTTCAGGCCGAAGCCATTCGTGAAGGCCGCTTTGAAGATTTCCTTGAGACGGTCACGGCCTCGGGAATTTCTTCACAAACCCAGCTGGAAAACACGTACTCGCCGAAGAAGGTACTGGACCAACCCGTCGCCGTCGCCATATCTGTTGCCAAGCACCTCCTAGGTGGGCGCGGAGCCGTCCGGGTACACGGCGGTGGCTTCGCCGGAACCATCCAGGCGTACGTTCCCGCGGACGCGGCGGAGGCTTTCAAGGAAGAAATCGACAAGGCAATCGGAGCAGATGCGTGCCATATCCTACGGATTCGGCCCATCGGCGGTGCCCTGATAACGGGCTGAAAGGAATCTCATGACCATTCTTGTACTGGGCGGTGCCGGCTATATCGGCTCGCATACCGTTTACTCACTCATCGATGCCGGACGCGATGTTGCCGTTGTGGACAACCTACAAACCGGATTTCACAAGGCCGTTCACCCGCGGGCGCGGTTCTACAACGTGGATATCCGTGACACGCAGGCGCTGAGCGCTGTTTTCGAGAAGGAGAACATCGAAGGCGTTATCCACTTCGCGGCCTCCTCTCAGGTGGGCGAATCCATGCTGGACCCGCTGAAGTATTACGACAATAACGTGGGCGGGACCATCTCCCTACTCAAGGTGATGGTGGAACACGGGGTGGAATCGCTCGTGTTTTCCTCTACGGCCGCAACGTATGGAGAACCGGATCACGTGCCGATCTTGGAAAGTGACCGCACCGCGCCCACTAATTGCTATGGCGAAACGAAGCTCACCATGGAGAAGATGATGGGTTGGGTGGGCAAGGCCCACGGGCTGCGGTCAGTGGCACTCCGATACTTCAATGCCGCGGGCGCGCACATCCTCGGGGAGATCGGGGAAGCCCATGAGCCCGAGAGCCACCTCATCCCGCTGATCCTCCAAGTACCTACCGGCCAGCGCGAATCCATCACCGTGTTCGGCGATGATTACCCCACGCGCGATGGCACATGCATTCGCGATTACATCCACGTGACCGATCTGGCGCAGGCGCACATGCTGGCGCTCGATCACCTGATCGCCGGCGGTTCCTCCGACGTGTTCAACCTGGGCAGCGGCAGCGGATTCTCCGTCAAGGAAATGGTGGATGTGGCACGCGAGGTCACCCACCACCCGATTCCGGTGGTCATGGCCCCGCGGCGCGCCGGAGATCCCGCTCAGCTGATCGCCTCCGCCTCCAAGGCCAAGGACGTTCTGGGATGGAAGCCGGAGTATGACGATGTCGAGGCGATTGTTGCCAGCGCGTGGAAGTGGCAGGAAAGCCACCCCAACGGGTACGAGGAGGACTAGTGGCTGAGGACAATGCGGTGCAGGGTCAAGGTTCTGGCGCGAACACCACGAAGTTAGTGGACGAACTGGTGGACTACGCGATGGACTGCGGGCTCATTCAGCCCGAGGATCGCGTGTGGGCCGTCAACTCGGTTTTGGACGTTCTTCAGCTTGATTCGCACGCCGGTGGGCGGACGGTTGCTGGTGCTGGTGCTGGCGGCGCAGATCTAGGCGGCGGTGCGGGGGATGTTCGGGGCGATACAGCAGACCAGTGCGATGCCGACGGGCCGGTGGATCGGCTTGCCAGAATCCTCGACGCGCTCATGGACGATGCCCATGAGCGTGGGGTCCTTGAACCTGATTCGATCGTGTACCGGGATCTGTTCGATACGGCCCTCATGGGCGCGCTCACTCCGCCTCCGCGCGAGGTTCGCCAGCACTTCACTGCGCTGCGCGAGCAATCGGCACTGGCGGCCACGGATTGGTACTACACGTTCGCCCAAGACACGAACTACATGCGCCGCGATCGCATGGTCAAGGACATGCGCTGGCAGACGGAAACCAATTACGGCACTCTGGATGTCACGATCAATCTATCTAAGCCAGAAAAGGACCCGAAGGCGATTGCTGCCGCCCGCAGCATGCCAGCGAGTGGCTATCCTCAGTGCCTGTTGTGCGTGGAGAACGAGGGATATGCCGGGCGCATCAATCACCCGGCGCGGCAGAACCACCGCGTGGTTCCCGTGACGATCAACGATTCGCCGTGGTACCTGCAGTACTCCCCGTACGTGTACTACAACGAACACTGCATCGTGTTCAACCAAAAGCACACCCCGATGAAGATTGACCGGGCCTGCTTTGCCAAGCTTCTGGATTTCGTTGGGCAGTTCCCGCACTACTTCGTTGGCTCCAATGCGGATCTGCCCATTGTGGGTGGATCCATCCTGGCCCATGATCACTTCCAGGGCGGGCACTTCGAGTTTGCGATGGAGCGCGCGCCGATCGAGCGCACGGTCCAGTTCGCTGGCTTCGAGGATGTGAGCGCTGGGATCGTCAAGTGGCCGATGTCCGTCATCCGCATCACGGGGGACGATCTGGACAGGTTGGTGGATCTGGCCGATCGAATCCTTGGTGCGTGGCGCGGCTACACCGATGAGGACGCCTTCATCTTCGCGGAAACTGAGGGCGAACCCCACAACACGATCACCCCGATCGCCCGGCGCCGCGGTGATGCCTTCGAACTGGATCTGGTGCTGCGCAACAACATCACCACGCCTGAGCATCCGCTGGGGGTCTACCACCCCCATGCCGAACTTCACCACATCAAGAAGGAGAACATTGGACTGATCGAGGTGATGGGTCTTGCGGTGCTTCCCGCCAGGCTCAAGGACGAACTCGCCTCCGTGGCATGGCATTTGGCCACCGGTGACGATTTGCGGGGCGATCCCTTGACGCAGGCGCATGCCGATTGGGCGGAAGGCTTTGCCGATCGGATCACTCCCGAGAACGCGCAAGCAATTGTGGACGAGGAAGTGGGCAAGGTGTTCTCCCAAGTCCTCGAACACGCGGGAGTGTATGGGCGTAACGCCGAAGGGCAGGCCGCCTTCCTTCGCTTCATCGAATCTGTGAGGTAGGAGTGGGTGGGAGGGGCTTCGTCGTCGTCGAAAAAACTGGCCATGACGTCACATCCTGATCTGAGTTCCCTCACGCACTCAGAAGCGGCACACTTGATATATGGACAATGAGCAAATGTGGTTTCGCCCCGAAGTGCTGGCGCTGCCGGCCTACGTACCGGGAAAGAAGCCGGGTGATTCGAACGTCATCAAGCTTGCTTCCAACGAGACGCCGTTTCCTACGCTCCCTCAGGTCGAGGCCGCGATTGCTGGGGCGGTTGGGGATCTGAACCGGTACCCTGACATGTTTGCCACTGACCTTGCGGCGGACTTGGCGGCGTTCCACGAGTGGCCGGATGCCGGCATCGTGGTAGGTAATGGCTCCACGGCGCTCATTGAGAAGTTCCTGCAGGCTGTGGTGGGTGCCGATGGCGAAGTGGTGTTGCCGTGGCGTTCGTTCGAGGCCTACCCCATCGCGATTCAGGCGGCGGGCGGAATCGCCGTGAAGGTACCGCTCACGCGCGAGGGGGCCCACGATCTGCGTGGCATGCTCAAGGCGATCACGCCGCGCACGCGCGCGGTTTTGCTGTGCACTCCGAACAATCCAACGGGCGTGGCGATGACGCACGCGGAGCTGTCATCCTTCCTCGCGGAGGTTCCGTTTGAGGTCCCCGTGCTCTTGGACGAGGCCTACGTCAACTTCGTGGATATGTCCGGCGCGGTAGATTCGATGCGGCTGTTGAAGCAGCATCAGAACCTCATCGTGTTACGCACGTTTTCCAAGGCGTATGGCATGGCCGGGCTGCGGTGCGGGTACGCGTTGGCGCATCCGCAGATGGCCTCGGGGTTGCGTGCGATCGGGACACCGTTCGGTGTCAATGCGCTGGCGCAGGCGGCGGCGCGTGCGGCTCTCGGCTCCCAACAGCTTGTGACCGAGCAAGTGGAATCCCTTCTCGGGGAGCGCGATCGTATCTCCTCGGCGCTGGCTGCGCAGGGCTGGCAAGTTCCTGCCAGCCAGGCGAACTTCCTGTGGTTCGAATTCGGTGATCTCAGCAAGCGCTTCGAAGAGCTGTGCGGGGAAGCGGGGATCACGGTGCGCCGTTTCGGTAACGAGGGTGTGCGCGTGACCATCGCCGAACACGAGGGTTCAGTTCGCCTCATGCGCGCTCTGGACATGTTCCGCGATCAGTTGCGCGAGGAGTAGGGCCGGGCCGTTTCGTGTAGGCGCCTTGGGCTGGGGATTCTGGGGGATCTAGATGACTCAGCTACCCCAGGCTTCTCAGATGACCAGCGTGACTGCCACGAATATCGAGGTCACTACCTCAAGCATCCCGATCTGAGTCACCGTCAGTGCTTTACCGAAGCGTTTGCCGGGCGCTCTGGATGTGGCGGGCACTGCCTGTTCGCTGCTTTGGCTCCCAAGCGGAGGCTCCGTGGTGCCAGTGGCTTGCTCATTCAGCTTTGCGCGTGCGCCCGCCTGAGTTTGCTTCGAGCGCTGGCGCTGGCCCAACCGCCTGCTTTGTTCGGCCCGGCGCGCCATCGGCACCGTCACTGAGCGGATCACGAGGAACACCCACACAGGTGCGTGCCACCAGCTCACAAGGTGCCATACGCCGGCAACTGCGCACGCTACCCCGGTCCAGGCCACGTGCCACCCAATGGAGGCGCCAAGGTAGGCGTTGGAATTGCGCTCTCGAATGTTGGTCTTCACATAGAACACCGTGCCAGCAAAATAGCCGAACAGAAGCGCCGTTTGTGCCCAGATCTGTGGGGTGGCGGCCCATCCGGCTTCGCCTCCGGTCCCGAGGTCCCACGTGATGGGCAGGAGCAGGCAGGCGGCGGCCACGGTGTCCAATCCGGCCCCGAGGTTGCGCTCCTTGCGCCGATAGGCGGCCCACCCTGCAGCGGCGATCAAGGGGATAAATGCCGGTACCCAGCGCCAGAGGTAGGGGCACAGGGCCGCCGTGATCACGCCGCTCAGCAGCGCCGCCGCGCCGTATGCCACAACGGGCATCCGGTACCGCGCCTTGAAACCAGATTTCAGCCAGAGTGTAGCGGCGAAGAACAGAAAGTAGCCGATCCACCACAGCGCCAGAAGCGCGATGTGCTGTGGCCGAAATCCGCCCTCGATGATGCCGAGGATCGGCGGGATCGTGATCATCGCCCAAGCGCCGTGATAGTTGGGGATCCAGCCGGGCTGGCGGCGCCGGCGCCGCGCTACGTGTTGCTGAGGTTCGGGCATGGTTCTACCTTATAGCGGTTCCTGTTTCCTAACAGGATGGGACGGGTATGGGGGTGACGTCTGGCGGAAGCGCGAGAGAAACTACGGACTTTTAGCGAACTGTGGACGCACCACGAACTGTCAGTTAAAATCGACACATGGTCACGATTCGACGTACCCTCATCTTCGACGCGTGGCTCGAAGGGTTGAAGGATAAGCGTGGAAGTGCCCGAATCGTGTTGCGGTTGGAACGGCTTACTCTGGGTAATTTTGGTCAAGTCGCCCCAATTGGTTCTGGACTGTTTGAGTTGAAGATTGATACAGGGCCGGGATATCGGATATACGGCCTACAGCACGGTGAGACTCTGATTCTCTTACTCTGCGGCGGAGACAAATCAACCCAAAAGAAAGACATTGCGAGGGCCCACCAACTCGCCGAGGAATGGCGTAGGGATATGAAGAGAAAGGTGGCAGGAGAAAAATGACTCAGGAGAAATACCAACGGTTCGATGCGGCCGATTACATTAAGAATGCCGATGACTCCGCATTCCTCCTAGAAGCTGCACTGGAGGATTCTGTGGAGGATTCCTCTGCACTTCCCGTAGCTCTTGGCATCATCGCTCGATCCGGAAATCTAAGTGAACTTGCCAGACGCGTCGGCATGAGCCGCGATGGCCTCTACAGGGCGCTATCCGAAGATGGCAATCCCACATGGTCAACCATCCTCAAAGTTACTCAGGCATTGGACATACGGCTTGAGATGCATCTAGCGCACCAATCAGCGTGATGCAGGTTTAACTCAGAAGGTCCGATCAGCGGCACGCTTGAGCTGGAAGCCCTTGCCGGTCAGTTCGTTCCAGCAGGTGGTGCCTTCGTACTGGCCAACGGTGCAGGCGAAGCCGTTGTGGCTGACGGAAGTATCGTAATCGATCACGTTGGTGGCGCCGAGTTCTTCCTTACAGCCGGAGCTTATATTCCCTTCGCCGTTGACGCGGTAGGTGGCAGTTTTGCCTTCACGGCCGTCAGGGGAGGGATAGTCATAGACGTAGATGGAGCAGGCAACATCATCCTCGCCGAACACGCACCGAATGTTTTCGGCAGGTGAGGTGAACTCGGTTTCGTCCTTTGCCCCATCTGGTGCGGGCTTCTCCAAAGTGACCCAATCATCGGAGGAGACCAGCGTGGCTAACGCGTCCGGCACATCGGCACTGGAGAAGGCCTTGCGAATGTCCACTGTGAACTGCGGATCGCATTCGGCGCTCAGGGCGGTCAGTGCCTTTTTGATGACGTCCTGATCTTTTGTCGCATCGGAGGCTTTGGCAAGGGTCAGGATGGATTGGGCGGCGTTGGAGGGCGAATCGCACACGGGTGAGCCGGCGAGGCTCGTTACTTCTTCACGCGCATCCTCTGCGGGATCGGCGGCATCTGTGGCGTCCGTTTCAGCGGGCTCTGTTGTGCCAGCTGGCTGCGAGGTAGCGGTGGGCTCTGGGTCCGTGATGTTCGCGGCGCCAACGGTTGTGCTGAACACCTTGAGGTAAAAGATGACCGCAAGGCTGATGATCAGCACGACGCCCGCGAAAATGAGGAAGTACAGCGGAGAACGAGAGGGCCCCTTTGCGTCTGACGCTCCCTGCTGCGGCCAATCACTATTGGCGCCGAAAGGCTGGTCACCCTGGGGTATGGACATCGATCGTTCTCCCGTTGACTGTCATTAAGGACCTAGTTACGCTAGCCGATTCCGTGGGCCCATCCAATCAGTCAAGCCCCTTCGCAGCCAATCGCAACCAAACTGTTATCTGCCGCGATCCTACCCGAAGAAATAGGGCCGCGACCGAGACTTTTCCAGCTTGTCAGCCAACCGATGGCCGTTTCACGCCTGCCCACATCGCGGACCGATCGCCGTGAACATGCCCCAAGGTTCCGCCTGCCGATAGAGTTACAGCGATCCGAGGAAACGGGGTAGCAGATGCAAGAAGGCGAAGGGCGGCCCAGCCAGCCTCAATCAGGAAAGCCCCGTGCGGGTGGCGATATCACGGAGCAGGAGCTGGAACGTGCACGCCACCTGATCCGTGCGGTCAGGGAGATCTACCACGGGCGCGTGGTGGGCCAGGAGACGCTCTATTCGGCACTGGTGACCTCGCTGATTGCTGAGGGCCACGTGCTGCTGGAATCGGTTCCTGGGCTGGCAAAAACAACGGCGGCCACAACGTTGGCGGATGCGATTTCTGGCACGTTCTCGCGCATTCAGTGCACGCCGGACCTCATGCCAAGCGATATCGTGGGCACTCAGATCTATTCGTATGAGTCCAGTTCGTTTTCCACACAGCTTGGCCCCGTGCACGCGAACGTGGTGTTGTTGGATGAGATCAACCGATCCTCGGCGAAAACCCAATCGGCCATGCTGGAGGCGATGCAGGAACGCCAAACGTCGATTGGTGGGAAGATCTATCCTCTTCCAGATCCGTTCGTTGTGCTGGCCACCCAGAACCCGATCGAGGAGGAGGGCACCTACGTCCTGCCCGAGGCGCAGATGGACCGCTTCCTCATGAAGACGGTGCTCTACTACCCCACCCCAGATCAGGAGGTGGAGATTCTGACGCGTACGGCAGAGGGGAGTTTCGGCCGGCCCAGCGGTGTGAACCCGGTTTCCACGGAGGATGTCCTCTTCCTTCAGGAGATGGCCAGCAACGTGTACGTGGACGGCGCGATCAAGTCCTACATCGTCGCCCTCATTAACACCACCCGTGGCGGCGGCCCGCGCCCGATTGCGGGCTTGAAGAACCAGATTCGCGTTGGCGCCTCGCCCCGTGGCGGGCTCGCCCTCATGCGTGTGGCTCAGGCGCTCGCGTTGCAGGCGGGGCGTTCGTACGTGGTTCCTGACGATGTCAAGGCCCTCCGGTACGCCGTCCTTCGCCACCGGTTGGTGCGCACCTACGATGCGATGGCGAACGATGTGACGCCCGAGACCTTGATTGATTCGGTCTTTTCCGCTGTGCCTTCACCATGATTTTTGAACGACGACGGCGGGCAGCCCCCGCGCCATCCGAACCCGCCCCGATCAGGCCACCGGGGCAATCGGCCTCGCGGATGGGGCTGATTCGTGCGCGTTTGGCGATGCCAACGGTGCGGCGCGCCGCCGGGTTGTACGAGGGATCTCATACCTCCATCCTGACCGGCAAGGGCACAGATTTCGAGGATCTGACGGAGTACCGGCCGGGCGATGATGTGCGGGACATCGATTGGAAGGTGTCCGCACGCGCCGGCTCTCCTGTGATCAAGCGTTATCAGCGCGAGACTGACGTGTTCACTCAGCTGGTGGTGGACACGAGCAGGGAGATGCTGGCTGTGACTCCCTCAGGGGACACGAAGGCGGAGGTTGCGCTGCTGGCGGGGGAGACTCTGGCGTTCTTATCCTTGCAACGCGGTGACCGGTTGGGCATGGTGATGGGGGATTCTCAAGGCATCGAGCACTTTCCCGGTAGGCACGGGCAGGCGCATCTGGAATACCTCATGTCTCATGCGGAGGGGCGGCTGGCGGCCGGGCGAGGATCGGCGCGCGTGTCCGATCTGCTGGATTATGTTCTTCGCACAACCCGCGAGCGATCGCTTGTGGTGCTGGTGACTGATCAGTATTGGCCCCGGGCCGGCGATGAGATGGCATTGCGCAGAGTGAGAACGCGCCACGAACTCCTCGTTGTCCGTGTGGCGGATATGCCGCTCACGCAGGAGAACATCGAGCAGATGAGCGAGATCGATGGCGATATTCCCCTGCCAGAATACGTGCGCGATGATCCGCAGTTCCGCGCAGAACTTATGGCCAACAGAAGGGCATGGGAGGCACGAAGCGCGGCGCTGCTTGTAGCCCACGGCGTCCTTCATGCACCGATGGCATCGACCGATGATGTGTTGCCGGTTCTGCTGGATCTTCTCAGGAGGCAGCATCGTGCCTTCTGATTACGTTCTCTCCCCGTCTGGGCCGAAAACCCCCTTCATCGTGGCGTTCATTGTTGCCGCGCTGGTGCTGGTGGCTTGGGTTGCCTATCTGCTCTGGCAGCGCAGCCGGTCGCGTCAACCTGCGGCGGTAGTGCTCGCCTCCTTTACGCCAAGTCAGAAGGAGCAGTGGCTTGCCGCGATCCGTCAGATTGGGGAGGCCTATCTTCCCCCACAATCTGCCGAGGCCGTGCGTCAACTCCACAAGGCTCTTGGCAAGGAGATGCGCCGGATCATTTCTGAGCGTTCGGGGCGCGATCTCTCCTCATGGAGCACGGGCGAGATGATGAAACAGCCCCAGCTCACCCGGGTGGCAACGCTCATGAGTACGTGGGAACAGCCAACATTTGCTGCCAATCCAGAGGCCGAAGGCATTCGATCCGTGAACGGGGCGATGGAGTTGATCGCGCAATGGTGATGGCTTGGCTCGCATGTGTTCTCATTGCTGGCGCGGTGATCGCGGTGGTGATCGTTTGGCGCCGGCCACTTCCCAACGCCTCGGCTGTGAGAGTGGCCCACACGGCCCCGGTACGCGCTAGCCACAGGTTCCAATCGCGGCTCGCCCGCTACTGGGCAGGAGCCATTGCTCTGACGGTTGCGGCACTCCTTATCGCCGTGTCCGCTGCCGTACTGGCAGGGCGGCCATACGACGTGATGACATCAGATGAGGAGAGGGCGAACCGCGATATCGTTCTGTGCCTCGATATCTCTGGGTCAGTCGCCGAGTTTGATTCCGAAATCCTTGATTCCTTCACGGATATCGTCAATGAATTTGACGGTGAACGCGTGGCTCTTGTTATCTTCAATTCCTCCGCCCGAACGGTCTTTCCCCTCTCGGACGATTACACGATGATCAACGAGCAGCTGGAGAACGCCTCAAGTGCTCTGGAGATGAACCCCGAGGATTTCTATCCCGAGAACTACCGGGAGTTCATGGATCTGATCCTCGGCACTGAAGTGGGTGCGGAGAAGGGTTCTTCGCTTGTGGGAGATGGCCTAGTCTCTTGCTCTCAGGCGTTTGATCTGGATGATCAGGAAAGATCCCGCACCATCATCTTTGCAACGGACAACGATGTGCTGGGTGAGCCTCTTTTCACCCTAGAGGAGGCCACAGAGATGCTGGCGCGGCGCGATATCATGCTGCATTCTCTCTACATTGAGCCCATCTACACCTTCGGCGATGTGAGCGGCGAGCTTCGGGCGGCAACCGAGGAAATCGGAGGCTCGTTCTATCAGGCCGATGATTCCTCCGCAGCCCCTGCCATCGTTGAACAAGTCCAAGCCCAACAGGAAAGCGAGATCGATGGCGGGGAGCAGATCACCAATCTGGATACGCCCGGGTTCTGGCCCGTGCTGATCGCCGTTGGGCTAGGCGTGCTTCTCGTGGCGGGATGGAGGTTCCGGCTATGAGGCTGATATGGATATGGCCGCTATGGGTGGTGCTCATCATTGCCTTGGCCGGGCTTTGTGTGTGCTGGCTGGGCTGGCGCGATGTTCGCAGGCGCGAGGGCGCTGCCCGGATCTGGGGCCGAAGAGGCCTCATGGTTCTGGCCGTCGCAGCACTTGGCGCAGGTCCCGCTGTTGCCACCGAGCTTCCGCAAGTTGAAACGAATGTGGAAGTTTACGTCGTCGTCGACACAACGGGCTCCATGGGAGCCGAAGATTACAACGGGACGAACCCGCGAACGGACGGGGTGCGCGCGGATATCACAGCGATTGCGGGATCGTACCCGGGTGCGCGATTCTCTGTGATCCGCTTCGATTCGGAGGCGACCGTCCAGCTACCGCTCACCACGGACGTGCGTGCGGTCCAATCGTGGGTGGAAACCTTCCAACTCGAATATGCTTACGGCTCCTCGGGTTCCTCGGTGAACCGCGCTTCTGGTTTGTTGACGGACACCCTCAAGCGGTCAGCCGAGGAGCGGCCGGAGAACATTCGCGCCGTCTACTTCTTCTCCGATGGCGAGGCCACCGATCAGGCTGCGAATCTGGAGGTGGAGTTCTCGGAGGCCGGCAACTATACGTCCGGTGGTGCCGTGCTGGGGTATGGCACCGAAGAAGGCGGCCGGATGCGCGTGAGCGAAGGCGGTTCCTCGGAGAGTTATATCCAAGATCCGGCAACCGGGGACGATGCGATTTCGCGTATCGATGAGATCGACTTGGGGAAGGTAGCCGAGCGGCTGGGCGTTCCCTACGTTCATCGCACCCAGCCCGGGATCGATAACAGTGTTCTGCTGGGCGGGATCGAGGATCTTCAGGATCAGCTTGGGTCCGGGCACACCTACAATCCCGTGCTGTGGCCCATCGCGCTGGTGATGGTGGCGCTCGCGATCTGGGAGATCGTGGACGTTGTGCCGCGCGTGCGGGGCGCCTTCGAGGCGCGGCGCGGGATGCGTGAGGGTGCGAATGGAGTGGGCTCATGAAGCGACTCAACGCGCTGAGCAGGAACGCGCGCCTCACCCTGCGAATTCTCGTGAGTGCCTTGCTCGTGGCAGGTGTTGTGTGGACCGGGCTGATGGCCACCAGCCCGCAATTCGGCAAGCGGGAGTATGCCGGGGGATCGATGGAAAGTTCGGTGAACCACTACTCCACGTTCTTGCGCGTGACTCCAGATTCTTGGGAAGGATGGGAGGGGCCGTTTAACCGTGGCACTGCGCGGATCGGCGTGGGCATCGGCGCCGGCAGGGCCAGCAGTGTTGGCGAGCAGTACACGGATGTGGAGGATGCTGCGGCTGTTGAAAGTGGCGTCGGAGATTTGGAGGCGGCGCTTGAACGTGTGCCCGAGGCGGAGCGTTCCGGTGATCGGGTAGTCGATCCCGAGGGGCGGCCCGAATGCACCGTGCGGAGGAATCTCTCGCTCGGATACGAGCTTCAGGGCGATGTGCTGCTGGGCGAGGCTGCTGGAGATGGTGCTGGATCTGGTGCTGGCGGGGACAGTGACGGTGGCGGCAGTGCTGGCGATGACGATGACAATGTTGAGGCCGCCGAGGCCCGCGAAGCAGCTATTGAACTCTATACAAAGGCTCAAGAGACGATCGCGCCGTGTACCGATTGGACTGAGAATCAGGAGCAGTGGGACCGGCAAGAGGAAAAGAAGCAAGAGCAGCAGCAAGAGAACGGCGGCGGAACCGACGACCCTCCCAAGCCACCTCCACCCGATGATCCGGAACCGGAACCCGAGGATCCCGAGACTCAGCAGAAACAGGATGAGTTGGACGAACGTAACCAGCGGGGCCAGCAGGAACACGAGCAGGGCCAGCAGGAAGGTGGCTCTGGCGGCGGCGTCAACTGGTGAGGCCGAGCGTTAGATTATTCCTACCGCGGGAGTCCGGCTTTGGCTCTACCGCGAGAGTTAGGTTATGCACCGAGGGTTTGAGCGCTGCGGTAACTCTCGCCGCGCAGACTAACTCCCGTCACGCAGCTTCACGGAAGGAGCTTGCGAGGCAGCCCAACCTCAGGACTCCGCAGTACGGCTGCTGGAATCGCGTTGCTTTGGCGGGGTGTGTCCCTCAATGCGCAGTGCCTGAACAAGAGCAAAAAGGATAAGCACGAGCGTTGCAGCCATAAACACTGCGGGGAACGTTTCCGTGGCGGCTACTCGGTGAAGAAGCTGAGCAACTCCGGGATGATCTGGATATCTCCGGGCAGCCACGGGAGGTTCCGGATGGAGCTGCGATCCACCCACCGGAGGTCCCGATGGCTCGGGCCTTGGGTTGGAGGAGGGCCTTCCGGGGCGATTTGCGCCAGCCATATGCGCATGCGGCCCACCGGGATCTCCCAATCGCCGCTCCGCGGCCCGCGCACTTGCCGCCCGATGATCAGCGCCGATCGCAGTTCCTCGCGAATCTCGCGTTGGAGGGCCTGCTCGGGGCTCTCGCCCTCTTCAACCTTGCCGCCAGGAAACTCCCACTGACCCGCGAGTGCTTCGGGATAGGAGCGTTGGGTGGCTAGTAGGCGCGTTGGGTGCTCCAATGAATCGACGATTGCGGCGCCAACAACGAATGTTGCCAATGGTGAATCCTTTAGAAATAGGTTGGAGGGCTTCTTAGTACTAGGTTTCCCTATTCATGCCGAAATTTCCATGCGGAATTCGTACCGAAATCTTCATGTGGCCCTTTTACTCAGCCACTCAAGCTTTATTGCGGATGGGGCTGCGAGGGGCCCACCTCTGGGTTCACATCGGCGTGAGACCGCTTCACGGCCAGCCAGAATCCGAACGTCATGAGGACAGCGGGAACCAGCAACAAGAATATGAAGAATGGCAGGTAGGAAGGATCTTCGATTACTCGCGAGAGTGCTAGGAAACCGAGGATCAACGTTGCTGCTATGGCGATCCCCGCCCACAGCCACCTGAACTCGGGGAGCTGCAGTTTCCGCAGTGCGGCACCGCAACCTACTCCCCCAAGGGTCGAGATCGCAATGGCAGTGAGGCCTCCAACAACGAGGCCCCCAACGTCATTTGTGCCGATCCCTGCAGCAAGCGATAGCAGGAGGCCGAGGAACCCTGCTACTGCCAACGTTGCTATGCTGATTGCTGCAGAGATGGCCACGGCGGCGAATTGCCTCTCGGAAGTGTCCATGTAGAGATCTTACAGTCCTAAAACTCGCGGGTCCTGACGTTTCCGTATCGGCTGGAGACAGGCTACGGCGCCTCAAGACATGTTGTAACGTGTCTCCTCGCGCTTTAAGTGGTCTATTGGTGCGCATTAGGTGGTCTCCTCGCGCATTAAGTGGTCCATTGGTGCGCATTAAGTGGCCTTTTGGGCGACACGCCCTTCAGAGTTGCAGCATTGCAACGTTACAAGAGAGCGGGCGACGGGAGTCGAACCCGCCTCTGAAGCTTGGGAAGCTTCCATTCTACCGATGAACTACGCCCGCAAGGCGCTCCCTTAGCTTAGCGGCACGGGACCGTTTCCACCAAAACGGCCCCACCTAGATGGGATGGTGCGAACATAGAGACAAATCCGTGTCACAATCGTTACGTGCTTCTCTCAGATACAGACATTGCGCGGTACGTTGCGGACGGTCGGATTCAGGTGGATCCGTGGGATTCGGAGATGATCCAACCCTCCTCGGTGGATATCCACCTTGACCGCTTCTTCCGCCTGTTCGATAACCACAAGTACACGGTGATTGACCCGGCGGCGGATCAGCCGGATCTCACGCGGCTGGTGGACGTTTCGGCGAACGGCGAATTCGTTCTACACCCGGGGGAGTTCGTTCTTGGGTCAACGTACGAGAAGATTACTTTGGCCGACGACGTCGCGGCCCGGCTCGAAGGCAAGTCCAGTCTTGGACGGCTCGGGTTGTTAACTCATTCGACGGCGGGTTTCATCGATCCAGGCTTCTCAGGGCACGTCACGCTCGAGCTTTCCAACACGGCAACGATGCCGATCAAGCTGTACCCGGGTATGAAGGTGGGGCAGTTCTGCTTCTTCCAGCTCTCTTCTCAGGCTGCCAAACCCTATGGAAGTGGGGCATCAGGATCGCGGTATCAGGGCCAGCGTGGGCCAACTGCTTCGCGTTCCTTCAAGAACTTTCACCGCATCGATGTCAGCCGCGATGTGACTGGCGGCCAACTCTAGGCTCCGGCATCCTGTCGGGCTATTCGGGACGCTACTCGTTTGAGCTCATGAGGCGGACCATTCGAGAGCGCTATTCCCATTCTTAGTGGTTCCAAGATTTCTCACATTATGCGAACCTCTTGGCTTCTTTTTGTTGATATCTAGCGGTTTTTCGTGTGGTAACCGTCAGTGAAAATTCAAGCATTATGATACTATGTGCTGGCGCCACTCTTGTGTGCGTTTGCTCTTGACCGCCCTCCGCATCACGTTGAGGAGTCACGTAATGCCAGCACTTTTGCTCTTGTTCGTTGTGGGGGCATTGTGTGCGCCCATTGTGATGAACCGCGGCAGGCTCGGCTTCGCTCTGCTTTCTGCGATTCCCGGACTCGCTACCATCTGGTTCTTGTTGCAGCTTCCTGCAGCGTTCCGCGGCGAAGTTTACGAACAAAAGGTTAGTTGGCTGCCCCAACTCGGCTTCACGTTCGACGTAAGGATCGATGCACTCTCCACGGTCATGGCATTGCTTGTCACGGGTGTGGGCACGCTGGTCCTTCTCTACTCAGCGCGATACTTTTCTGATGTGGCCTCGCATATCGGCCGGTTTGCTGGCGTTTTTGTGGCGTTCTCTGGCGCGATGCTGGGCCTAGTGATCACTGATAACACGCTGGCTCTGTACATGTTTTGGGAACTGACAACCGTCTTTTCCTTCCTGTTAATAGGCCACTACTCCTCCCGCGGAAGCTCCCGGCGCGCAGCAATGCAGGCGATCATCGTGACCACTCTGGGTGGGCTCGCCATGTTGATCGGCATCATCATGCTGGGAGCAATGCCGGGAGGATCATACTCGCTACATGAACTTGTGGCGGCCGCGCAGGCTGGCAACTTGGGATACGGCCATCCCGAACTTCTCTCCGCTGCCGTGGTGTTGATGCTGATCGGCGCCTTCTCAAAATCCGCGTTGATCCCGTTCCACTTCTGGCTCCCGGCGGCCATGGCCGCACCAACTCCAGTTTCTGCCTACCTGCACGCAGCCGCGATGGTGAAGGCTGGGGTGTACTTGGTAGCACGCCTTGCTCCGGGCTTCGCGGATGTCACGCCGTGGAAGCCAATGATTCTTGTGGCTGGAATCGGGACGCTACTGATCGGCGGGTACCGAGCCCTCAAGCAACACGATCTGAAGCTCGTCCTAGCCTTCGGCACGGTGTCCCAGCTCGGACTCATCACCCTGATGGTGGGTTACGGAACGGCAGAGATGGCCTTGGCGGGCCTCATGATGCTGTGCGCACACGCCCTCTTCAAGTCCACGTTGTTCCTCACCGTTGGCGCCGTGGACGTTGCCATGGGAACGCGCGATCTGCGCCAGCTCACCGGTTTGGGGCGCAAGATGCCGGTGCCCGCAGTGTTTGCGGGCCTTGCCACCGCCTCCATGATCGGATTCCCGCCGATGGCCGGGTTCGTGGCGAAGGAGGCTGCACTAGGTGCTCTGGTTGGAGGAGACGTTACAGCCACGATCACGTGGGTGGCCATCGCTGTGGGGTCGGCCCTGACAGTGGCCTATGGACTGCGTTTCTGGTGGGGGGCGTTCGCCACCAAGGACGGGGTGGAAGAACACCCCGTTGGCCGCTCATCGCGCGTCATGACGGCACCTATCGTGATTCTCTCCTCGCTCGGACTCATCCTTGGAATCTCCTCTTCGTGGTGGTCCCAGCTGCTTGAATACCACGCGGATCTATATCCGGGAAGCGCCGGACATCTGGCCCTGTGGCACGGTTTCGGCTGGCCGCTTCTCATCACTCTGCTGGTGTTCGTAGCCGGATTCCTTCTCTTCTTGGGACAGCACCACTTCGTCAGGATCACCAACCGATTCGAAGTGAAGATCGCCGCGGACAAGGTGTACCAGTCCACCTTGCGCGGACTTGAAGATCTCTCAGGCCGCGTTACCGGCGCCACCCAACGTGGATCGCTGCCCGCCTACCTCTCCACGATCTTTGGATTCACACTTGTCACCGTGATTGTGGCGGGTTTGGCCGGCGGAGCCAACCTTCCGGACGGTATTCGGTTGTGGGATTCGCCAGCCCAAGGGGCGGTTGTCATCGTAGTGGTGACTGCCGCCGTTCTGGCCGCCCGCTCGCGCCGCCGCATGAAAGCCGTTCTCTTGATGGGAGTAGTGGGCTATGGAATTGCGCTGATTTATGAGCTGTACGGCGCCCCAGATCTAGCGCTCACACAGGTCCTGTCAGAAACGATCACTCTGGTGGTGTTCGTGTTGGTGGTGCGCCGCCTGCCACCCTATTTCTCCAACCGCCCGCTCCGCGGCTCGCGCAGCCGGCGGATTATGCTGGCAGGACTCACCGGTTTGATGGTGTCCCTAGCGGCTCTCATCGCCGCTAACGCACGGGAGCACGAACCAATTTCCACGCTCTTCGCCGAAGAGGGCTTCAACTTCGGGTATGGGCGCAACATCGTGAACGTGACCCTCGTTGATATCCGCGCGTGGGATACGCTCAGCGAATCGGCCGTGCTGGTGGTGTGCGCGATGGGGATTGCTTCACTGCTGTTCGTTCGTGACCGCACGGGACGCACAGACCGCCTGCGCAACATCCTTGGGCCAGCCCAGTCCCGTGTACGCGAGAAGTTCGTGGAGATTGTGGATTCCGGCGATTACCACTCCGTGGATGCTGGCAGCGAGCGCCCCTCACAACAAGGCCGGGAACGCTCGTGGCTCTCCACAGTTGTTCGCCGCGGCGTTTCCTCGCGGCCGGTCATCTTGGTTGTTGGAACACGAATCGTCTTCTACTCGATTGTCATGGTGTCTCTCTTCCTCCTCTTTTCCGGCCATAACCAGCCGGGTGGTGGGTTCGCTGGTGGCCTGTTGGCGGGAATCGCGTTTGCTCTGCGATACCTTGCTGGAGGCAGATTTGAGCTGGGCGCCGCGCTGCCGGTGCTTCCCTCCTATCTCATGGGCGGCGGGCTGCTCTTCATTGTGGTGGCCGTGATTGCTCCAGTGTTTGCCGGAGGAGTTCCGCTACAGACCGCGATGATCGATGCCACGGTCCCGATCTTCGGATCGATCCACATTGCCACCGCCCTGATATTCGATATCGGTGTGTACTTGGCAGTAGTGGGTATGACGCTGGAAATCCTGCGATCACTCGGCGGCGAGATTGATCGCCACGGTGAACTCGAAGGACTGCAGGGCCCAGATGATCTCATCATTGTTCCTCACGAGGATGATCGCGCGGCACTCAAGCATGAGATGGATGCCGAAGCTATGTTGCGACGTGACGAGGAATCCGATGATCTCCCGGGAGGCACACAGGGCTCTGGCACTCAGCAACCTAGCCCCGCGCGAATGGATCACGCTCACCGCGAGCTGGCATCGCCCCCTCATGAGTCATCACTCAAGGAGTGGGAGCGCGGCACATCGAGTTCTTCAGCCTCCTCTAGTTCCTCCTCTAGTTCCTCCGAAGCGAAGGGAGAGAACGCATGAGTTCGCTAGCATTAGTCATTCTTGCCGGGGTTCTGGTGGCCGTTGGCGTATACCTGATTCTTGAGCGAAGCCTGTCACGCATTGTTCTTGGCCTCGCGGCACTCTCCAATGGAATCAACATTGTGTTCCTGATAGCCGGTGGGCGCTCCGGTGAGCCGCCGATTGTTGGGACCGCAGAGCCGGAAGCAATGGCGGATCCCCTGATTCAGGCGATGGTTCTGACGGCCATTGTCATCACGTTGGGAATGACCGGCTTCCTGCTGGCGATGGCCTACAGATCGTGGCAGCTCCGCGATAACGATGAAGTCCGCGATGATCGCGAGGATCGTGCCGTTGCCAAGCGCAAGGCCGCTGAAGCGATGGAGAAACACGAGGATAAGGGCGATCTTGTTGAAACGGTAGCCGAATTCCACGATGAAACCGATGGAGGAAATAGTGAATCTTAATGTCCTCCTAGCCCTACCCGTGGTGCTGCCCATGCTGGGCGCAGGCATTCTGCTGCTGCTCTCAGCCAAGCGGTTCCGGTTCCTTCAGTTCATCGCCACGATTGGCGTGCTGAGCCTTGTGTTGGCGGCAGCGATCGCGCTTCTCATCGGTTCGCTCGACGGGCCTATTGTTCTGAACATGGGCGGCTGGGCCGCACCCGTGGGCATCGTGCTGGTGGCCGATAAGCTCTCTACGCTCTTGCTGGTCACGTCGGTGACCGTCACGCTTCTGGTTTTGCTGTATTCAGTGTTCCAAGGTGTGGCAGATGGCGATAAGGGTGCCCCTTCGGCGATCTACTATCCGGCGTTCCTCCTGCTGTCCGCCGGGGTGTCCAATGCCTTCCTGTCCGGGGATCTGTTCAATATCTATGTGGGATTCGAGCTCTTGCTGGCCTCCTCCTTCGTGTTGATCACGATGGGCGGGACTCAGGAGCGCATGCGTACCGGCACGGTGTACGTGATTGTTTCTCTCGTGTCTTCCATGGTGTTCCTTGTGGCAATTGGGCTCACCTACGCCGCTGCCGGCACGGTGAATCTGGCCCAGCTGGCCCTGCGCCTTCCGGAACTGGATCAGGGCATACAGATGATCTTGCAGGTGCTGCTCTTGATTGGGTTTGCGATCAAGGCCGCTATCTTCCCGCTTTCTGCGTGGCTCCCAGATTCTTACCCAACGGCTTCGGCTCCCGTCACAGCCGTGTTTGCTGGCCTCCTGACGAAGGTGGGCATTTACGCGATCATCCGCACGCAAACGCTGCTGTTCCCGGACGGTGCCTTGAACGATGTGCTCGCGTGGTTCGCCGTGGCGGCAATGCTTGTTGGCATTCTGGGCGCGGTTGCTCAGAAGGACATTAAGAGGCTGCTGTCCTTCACTCTCGTTTCCCACATGGGCTACATGGTGTGGGGCGTCGCGCTGGGATCCACGGGCGGCTTCTCCTCCACAGTCTTCTACGCGGTTCACCACATCACGGTCCAGACAACACTGTTCTTGGTGGTGGGCCTGATCGAACGCCGCACCGGCACCACCTCGATGAGCAAGCTGGGATCCTTGGCTGCCGGAACCCCCCTCATCGCGGCGCTCTACTTGATTCCCGCGCTCAACCTTGCAGGCATCCCACCGATGTCCGGATTCCTCGGCAAACTGGGCCTCATGGAGGCATCGGCGCATCGTGGCACCGGTTTGGATTGGCTGTTGATTGCAGCCGGAATCATCACCTCGATCCTTACCCTGTACGCCGTGATTCGCGTGTGGAACATGGCGTTCTGGCAGGAGGCCCCGGACCCGTTGCCGGAGAATGATTGCCCGAAGGGCATGATCGGTATTGCCGCCACGCTGGTAGCCGTTACGCTGGGGTTGTCAGTGATCGCAAACCCACTGCGCCACTTCACAGATGACACGGCGGTTGAACTCAGAGCACGTGCCCCCTACATCGCCACCGTTCTTCCACAGGAAGGCCAACGTGGGGAAGGTATTTCCCCGAACGTCACGGATGATCACATGGAGGAGCCCGAAGGAGGCAACGATGAGTAAGTCACGGGACGCTATCCGAATAGCAACGCAACGCCCGGGCCGCTTCCCACACGCCTCGCTGGGCACACTCTTTTGGTGCACGCTGGTCTGGGTGTTGTTGTGGGGTGAAGTCACCCCTGGCAATATCGTCTCGGGCTTCATCCTCGCGCTCGCAATCACCAGCGTGGCACCGTTCCCCGCCATGAGCTTCGATGGGCGTTTCCGCCCGCGCGGCCTCGTGATACTCGGCGCACACTTCGTTTACGATCTGGTGTTCTCCTCCATTCAGCAGGCACTCTTCATCGTGCGCGGGCGAAAAGCCAAGGCCGCCATCATCCGCGTTCAGCTCCGCTCCGAATCTGACATGTATTTGGCCATGGCAGCCGGCATGGCCGCGGTAGTTCCGGGCACAGTCCCGGTGGAAGCGGACGCCTCAACCGGCACGATGTACATTCACGTATTCGATGTAGGCCTATCGGGCGGTGTTTCGGCTGCTCACAATTCGATCCTCGACCTAGAGGAGAGGATTCTGCGCGCATTCGCCTCACGCGACGAACTTATTCGCGCTGGCTTCGTACCGGGCCCCACCTCCCGATCGGGCCTCTTGCCGGTCCCATTCGCCCCAGTGTACGAATCGACGGAGGAGGACTAATGATTTGGGTAGTTGGAGTATGCGGCGTGATGCTATTCATCGCTGCCGCCGCCGTGCTGTTCCGCATCGAACGTGGCCCCTCCACGCTTGACCGCATGGTTGGCGTGGACGTGATGACCTCCATCGTGCTGGGGGCCCTGGCGCTCCTCGTTGCATATACCACCAGGGCGGATTTGTTGGCTGTCTTCGTCGTCGTCTCCGTCGTCGGCTTCCTCGGATCGGTGACCCTCGCACGAGCCGCGCGCCCCGACGATCCGGGCAAACGCCGAATCCTCACCATCGAGGAGGAAGAAGCGATCGCGGCCGCGGAGGCAGCGGAAGAAGAATCTGATTCGGACGAAGATAGTGCCGAACCCGTCCATCCGGATGGGAGCGACGAGGAGGAAACCAATGGATGACGTTCTGGACATCGCCGGTGCAATCTTCCTCATCCTTGGCTGCACGCTCACGCTGATCGCCGCGATCGGGCTGGCGCGCTACCCGGACCTGATTTCGCGCCAGCATATTGCCACGAAGCCGCAAGTGCTCTCGCTGATCCTGAACCTGACCGGCGCGGCGATGATCGTGCGCGATTCCACCATGACGTGGACGATGATCCTCGTGATTGCCTTCCAACTCATCACGTCCCCGATTTCGGCCCACATGCTTTCGCGCGCCGGATACCGCACGGGCAGGGTGGATTCTGGCGAACTGGTGGTGGACGATTTGCGGGAGGACCTACACGTGGCGCCAACCGAGCGCGATAATAGGAAGAACACTCATTAAGGAGAAGGTATGGATATCGGCTGGAAAATCATCAGCGCTGGCGCCGGAATCGTGTCAGGCTTCCTCGCGAATAAACTCGCGGACGGGATCTGGAAGGTGGCCGTTGGCCGGGACCATCCCAATGAGGAGGATTACACCGAACCGCTGCGCGATGCTCTGGTCTTTTCCGTGGTGTCCGCCAGCGTGGCCGCGGTGGTGAACCAGTTGGTGATGCGTCAGGCCTCCAAGTGGTATGGGCTGGACAGGGCCGCTGAGGGTGCCCAGCAGGTTGCGGACGAGGTAGCCAACGCGGCGGACTGATTGCTAGGCTGTGGGATCGACAGGGGAGCGCCAACGCGGTGCTGAGAGTGCGAAAGCAGACCCTCGAACCTGATCCGGATCATACCGGCGCTAGGGAGTCGAGTTCTCTCCTCACTTCGGTGAGCCCTCCTTGATTGGAGGAAGAATGAAGCAGCAGAAAATCGCGGCTACGGCAGTGGCAGCGTTGGCCTTGGGTGGGCTCGCCGCCTGCTCCGGGGACGATTCGCAGGGTGGGGACGCGGGATCGGCGCCCGATTCCGTCACGGTTCTGGTCCACGATTCGTTTAACGTTCCGCAGGATTTAATTGACCGGTTCGAGGAAGAATCAGGTTTTGAATTGACGACGACGGCGCCCGGCGATGCCGGGGTTGTTGTCAACCAGCTGATTCTGGCCAAGGACAACCCCACGGTGGATGCCGTGTACGGCGTGGAGAACTTCTCCGTGCAAAAGGCCGTGGATGAGGGTGTGTTCGCCAACTACACCTCTGGGGATTTGCCAGCGAGTGGGGCGGACTACACGCTAGACGGCGCCGTGACCCCCATCGATCTGGGGGATGTGTGCGTGAATGTGGATCACGCGTGGTTCGAGGAACAGGGTATGGACGAGCCGGCCACCTTCGATGATCTGGCCAAGCCTGAATACGCTGAGCTTCTTGTGGTTCAAGATCCGGCGGCTTCTTCTCCCGGGCTCGCCTTCCTCGTGGGAACCGTTGAGGCCCTGGGCGAGGATTCCTATCTGGACTACTGGCAGAGCCTGCTGGATGGCGGCACCAAGGTGGCTTCCGGATGGTCGGATGCCTACTACTCTGATTTCTCTGGCGCTGAGGGCGAAGGCGATTACCCGCTGGTTGTTTCCTACGCCTCATCACCGGCCGAAAGCGCTGGGGCAACTGGATCGCTGGACGATACCTGCGTGCGGCAGATCGAATATGCCGGCGTTGTGGAAGGGGCAGCTAACCCCGAGGGAGCTCAGGCGTTCATCGATTTCATGCTCTCGGACGATGTGCAGGCAGCGATCCCTGGTGAAATGTACATGTACCCCATCAACGATCAGGTCGAGCTTCCTGAGGAGTGGGCTGAATATGCCGCTGCTCCCGAGAATCCGATCGAGGCCGATACCGCCGTTGTGGCGGAGAACCGCGACACGTGGATCAAGGATTGGACCGCACTGTACGAGGAGAGCGGGAACTAACCTTTGCAGGTCACGCACCGATCGAGCGGGGGCGGCCGGGGTGGCGGGGCTCGGCCAGACGTTCGTGCTGCCCGGCACCGTGCTGGGCGTGGCAACCCCGCCGGGCTTGGCCAGATCGCGGCATGGTCAGGCGCTGTTGCTTTGCCCGTTGCCTTCCTCGGGGTATTCTTCGTGTGGCCCGTCGCGGCCATGCTGGTTCGCGGATTCGTGGGCGATGCGGGCTGGGACTTTTCGGGTTTCGCCGAGGTTCTGAGCCAAGAACGCACGTGGCGGATCATCTGGCAAACGCTGTGGATGGCGCTGGGCGGGACCGCCGGGGCGGTGGTGCTGGGTATTCCGGGGGCTTATGCGCTTTATCGGTGCACGTTTCCGGGGAGCCGCGTGCTGCGCGCCATTTCCTCGGTTCCCTTCGTGCTGCCCAGCGTTGTGGTGGGCGTGGCCTTCCGCGCGCTGCTTGGTAAAGGTGGGGCGTATGAGGCGTTGGGACTGGACGGTACGGCCAGCGCAGTGGTGATGGCCATGGTGTTCTTCAACTTCTCGGTTGTAGTGCGCACCGTTGGTGGCATGTGGGCCGGGCTGGATCCGCGTGCGGAGGAGGCGGCACGAACACTGGGGGCATCTCCCTTGCGCGCGCTGTTCACGGTTACGCTTCCGGCGCTGCGGCCCGCAATTGGTGCGGCGGCCAGTCTCGTGTTCCTATTCTGTTCCACCGCATACGGGATCGTCCAAACGCTAGGGCGTCCCGGATACGGAACGCTCGAATCAGAGATCTGGGTGCAAACAACCACCTTCTTGGATTTGCGGACTGCCGCCGTGCTCTCCTGCGTCCAATTCGTGATCGTGGCGATCGCGCTGGCGCTCAGCAACAAGCTGAACAATGACGTGGCGTTGCGCATGAATCCGGTGGCGCCGCGGAAGGTGCGGCGCGGGGATGTTGCCGCCGTAGGACTGACCGTGGCGGTTGTTGTTCTGCTTCTTATCGCACCTATGGCGTCCTTGGCATCGCGGGCTTTCCGGCACGGGGACGCCTGGGGTATGGAGAACTTCCGGTTGCTGAACACGGCCGGACAAGGCTTCACCGGCGGGGTGAGCCCGGCGCAGGCTCTGAGAACCTCCGCGGAGATCGGGCTGCAGGCCACGGTGATCGCCTTGATCATCGGGGTACCGGTGGCACTCGTGCTGTCGCGGCGCACGCGGGGCGCCCTACGGGGTGGCCAGCGATTGTTGGACAGCCTAGTCATGCTGCCTCTTGGGATCTCTGCCGTAACCGTTGGATTTGGTTTCTTCATCTCGCTGCGCGGTGCCCTGCCCAACGAGGTCATGGTTCCACTCGTGCAGGCCGTTATCGCACTGCCGCTTGTGGTGCGCTCTCTCGTGCCCGTGCTGCGCGCAATCGACCCACGGCTTCGCGAGGCTGCCGCAACGTTGGGAGCCTCGCCGCTGCGCGTGCTGCTCACCGTTGACGGGCCGTTCATGATCCGTGGCCTCGGGCTGGCCACCGGCTTCGCGTTCGCCATATCGCTTGGAGAATTCGGGGCCACGAGCTTCTTGGCCACGGCTGATCGGACCACGCTGCCAGTCCTTATTGCTAAGTTGCTTGGCCGCCCCGGAGCGGACAACTATGGGATGGCCATGGCTGCCTCGCTGATCCTAGCCATCGTCACGGCCGGGGTCATGGCCCTGTGTGAATCGCTGCGGCCCCGCGCGGCCGGGAAGAATGTGAATGCTGGCGCCCACTCTCACCACATCTTGACGCGCCAGCCGGGCGGCCCGGACGTGGAACCTTCCGTCACTACCACGATCGACGAGCGTCATTCAGGGGGATCTGACGTAGAAGGGTTCTTGGGAACTAGCAACGGTGCACCTGTTGAGCGATCAGCGAGTAAGGACAACACATGAGTGAATACGCTCTTGAATTGCAGAACGTGACCGTCACCTACACGGATGGCTTTGAAGCCTTGCATGGCGTGGACCTGCAGGTATCGCCGGGCGAAATCGTCGCACTACTGGGGCCATCTGGCTCCGGTAAGTCCTCCCTGTTGCGCGGTGTTGCTGGGCTTGAGGCAGTCACCTCGGGCCGGGTGCTGATTGCCGGTCAGGACGTGGCAGGTGTGCCCACGCACAAGCGTGGTTGCGGCATGGTGTTTCAGGATGGACAGCTCTTTCCGCATCGAACCGTGGCGGGCAACGTGGCCTACAGCTTGGAACATACGGGAAGATCCCGCGCGCAAATCAGGGAAGAAGTGGCCCACTGGCTGAACCTTGTGGGTCTGCCGGATTACGGCCCGCGTGCCATCACCACGTTATCGGGCGGTCAGGCTCAGCGCGTGGCACTGGCCCGCTCGCTAGCCCGCCGCACTGGCCTCCTGCTACTGGATGAACCTCTATCGGCGCTAGATCGCGAGCTGCGCGAACAGCTTGCCCTCGAGCTTCGCGGCATCCTCACTGCGGCAGATTCCAGCGCCGTGTACGTCACCCATGATCACGAAGAAGCGAACACACTAGCCGATCGTGTGGTGTACATGCGCGATGGCGAAATCACGGGGTGACAATGCCGATTGAGCTGTGCGTTGACTTATTCAGTGGCATCTTCGAGTTGTATTGGCAGGGCTTGATGTTTCCGGCTCGGGTCGAGCAGTGAGTTGCTGTTGATAGCCTCGACGTGTATCGCGATCCGACGCCCGACCAGCTGCGAGAACTGTGCCTGACTAGTTACACATCGTTGTACTAGGCTTTGGACATGGAACGGAAAATGTCCGGCAGAGAAATCTCAGAAGCCGAAGTGGACGCTTGGGTTGCCGAGGCCGAGCAGGGCTACGCCGTTGAAGAGTTGCAAACTCGCAGAATTTCCGGTACCAGTCCCAACTTGTAGTACTAGTTCTCGCCTATAAAGCTATGGCGTGCGGAGTACGCCCACCGGGTCGCGAGATGCGGCGTAGATGGCCGGGGGCAGGGCTGAGAGCAGAGCTGCGATCAGGGAGAGCATGCCCACCCCGATACTGAAACTTGTGGGTGGCACGGCGCCCATTTGTCCGGTGATCGCCCGCCCGATGATGATCCCCAGAACAGCGCCGATCAGTGCGGTGTAGGCAGTCCTGAGAACCACCAGCGCGATGATTGTTGAGCGCGTAGCCCCGAGTGCCCGGCGCCTTCCCAGATCAGCCCTCCGCACCAATACATCTGCGAGTGTCACCGTGGCAACGAGTACCGCGCCGCCCCCAAGTACGCCGAGCAGTAGAGCCCGTCCAAACACCGCCACGTCTCCCATAACCTGACTCTGTAACTCTGCGGCCCCAATTGGCGATTGAACTTTTATATCGCCAGGATCGGCGTCCATCACGCCAAGTACGGCAGTTTGAGTTGCTTGAGCCACTTCCGAATCTGCGAGTATCACCTGTAACGTGCTGCTCGGTCCATCGGTCAGCGGCACGTAGAGGATTCCCGCCTCGTAATCGTTGAACGGAGTACGGGACTCGAACGATCCAACGATATTGAGGTCCAAGAGTCCAGCTTCAGAATCGAGCCGAACCCAACCGGCAGCTCCATCCAGCCCCAAATTCTCCATGGCGGTTGCCGAAGCCAGCGCCTCGCCGGGGCCGGGCATCCTACCGTTGACGAGTATCGCGGCATCGCCGATATCTCCGGTAATTCCCCACGCGGGAACCTTGGTGCCGCCTGCCCCGAGAGCCCCATTGACCACGTCCACAGTGGAGCGCACGCCAAAGCTTCGTTCGACCGTGGAGAAGCCATTCACTGAATCCACGACGGTTGGTGAAATGTACTGCTTGTCTGTGGTGAGATCCGTGATCACGAGCAGGCGAGAGCCTGCCGATTCCAGCCGCTCTTGGACTTGCACTTCGGTAGCGGCCGTACGGCCAACCGTGAGCAGGGTTGCCGTGCACATGGCAAGAACCAAGAAAGTAACGAGCAGTGAGGACACCTTTGAGGCAGTCACCATCGCCCACGATTCGCGAAAGACAAGCCGGATCCTCATAGAGTGAGAACCATCTGCGAATGGGAAATGACGAAGGGATCGTGAGTCGCAATCACCACGGTTCTTTCACGCCGATTGTCGTTTGACGCAGCTGAGAGCGTATCCAATACGATCTGCGAATTCTCCACGTCTAGATTTCCCGTCGGCTCATCGGCAAGAATTACGGTGGGATCGTTCATCAGCGCCCTACACACGGCCACGCGTTGAGCCTGACCACCGGAAATCTCGCCCGGGCGGTGATCGGCGCGCCCGCTCACACCCATCTCTTCCAGTAATTGGTAGCCGCGCTCGCGGGCCTTGCGCCGGTCCCACCCGGCGTACAAGGCGGGTTCGATCACGGAGTCGATGATCTTTCGCTTGGGGTCCAGAGCGGAGTCCTGAAAAACGAAACCGATCTTTTGTGCCCGAATGAGAGAGCGGCTGGCGTCCGAGATCCGGCTGACTTTCTCATCTCCCAAAAGAACTGAGCCTTTCGCCGGTGTGAGCATGAGGCCAAGAATGTAGAGCAAAGTGGACTTTCCACGCCCTGATGGTCCCGTCATGGCGGTGACGCAGCCCGTAGAGAACTCGTAGCTCAATCCGTCAAAAAGCTCTTCTCCGCCCTTCTTATATTGGAAGGCGAGATCCTCAACTGCGAGCATTACGGCTGCTCCGTGTCAGTGGTCCCTGAATCTACTGGAGCTGCCGCGTTCGAGGGAACCTCTACCTTCGTTCCAGCATCGATACCGTCCACAATGGCAACGCCTTGACCAGAGCCGCGCACATCCACCGGGACGTCTCCGGATTCAGTCACGACGTATGTTGCGCCGTCGCTTCCCGTTCGCACGGCCGCTGCCGGTACACCCACGCCGTCTACTTCGGGAACAATATTGACTGTCGAATTGACCGAAACCTGCTCATCGGTGGGGAGCGCATCGCATTCCCCACCACATACGGGACCACCGCCAGGCGCGGTGAGAATGTAATCGTAGGTCATGTCCTCGTTTTGGCTAACCTCGCTCACCACTGCGTCCCACGTGTAGTCCCCATACTTGAGGGAGATAGTTGCTTCAGAGGGAATGAGATTCGCTTGTTGTTCCCCAACTACGAGGACAAAGGTTCGGTCCCCTGTGGGAGCGCTGACGGCATCCTCGCCACCTACCAGAGGTTTACCTACGGCGATGGCCTCGGAGAGTCGAATCGTCGTGGGGAGTTGGCTGATGGCTACCAACTCGCCAAGCTGAATTGATCCGCTCTGATCCTGCCCAAGATCTTTCTGCCATCTCTTCACGGCATTCTCAGTAGCTGGCCCGAACTTTCCGTCCGGATAAAGATTGAAATACCCTAGATCGCGCAAAGCGTTCTGAAGTGTCAGAACGTCGTCACCTTCAACGCCGTTGGATAGCTCGCGGTAGAACGGAAGCTCTGCACGGATGGCGCGCACCGGAGTATCACCCACAACAAAGATGGTCTCTCCTTGCCCATGATCGCCCGGCGAAACTTTGCGCACGATGCCCGTCAGGGAGTTGGATGCGACGACCTTCATGGGCTGTCGAACTGTTGTGGTCAGTGAGATTGAGCGCCCCACGCTGGTCTCGGTGGCTTCCGCCCACACGGCCTGAGAAGTTGCGTTATCGGAGGTTTCACCGTTTTGATCACCAAGAGTGGCCCGCCCCGCCCACCACCCAGCCGCGGCAATAGCAATGACCACGAGCGTAGCGAGGAGTGTGCGGAGCCACCGCCGCGGCTTGTTTACCCTCTGATCAGGCATCGTAATCCTTGCCCACTGTCTTCAATGACTTGATGCCCTTCTAGCAGGCAACTTCTTCTGGCTTACCATAGCAGATAAAACACGGTTCTTATGATGATTTGTGGAACTGAAACTGCATACATCACATCAGGGATTGATCTAGCATTATCGTGAGGTTTTAGAGGTTTTAGAGGTTTTAGAGGTTGGAGGTCTCATGCGACGCTACA
>NZ_JBQCZW010000003.1:134958-159227 GCF_052089425.1 Ancrocorticia sp.
GAGGTTTTAGAGGTTTTAGAGGTTTTAGAGGTTGGAGGTCTCATGCGACGCTACATTGTAGCGATGACAGTTGTAATACCGGTGCTGCTGATCGCTGGCTGTGGGACCGGAACGGCTGAGAACTCAGCCACGGGCCAATCGTCTCCACAAGAGGCATCGGACGGCTATCCGGAGACTTGGGACGATAAGTTGGATGGCAAGTCGCGCGATGAACTGATTGAGGACTATCGGATTGAACTTTTGGCGAAGAGCACTGCGAATGCTCAGGAATATGGGGTGGACCTCGATATTGATTTGGAGGATTACCCGGTTATTCGAGTTCCTGAACCTGAAGAGATGCCGGAAGTTCAGGCTCAATGTCTGAGGGCTCAGGGGTTTGATGCCTATTCAAGTGCTGATGGTTCGGTGTGGACGGAATCGGTACCTGATGATCAGATACCCGCAAATAATCGGGCGTTCACTATCTGTGAGCTTCAGTATCCAATCGATCCGGTCACGAGTGGTCCATACCCGCGAGAAGCGCTCGATACTCTGTATGACTACGATATTTCCACAGTAGTGCCGTGCCTTGAGGAACTTGGTTACGTGGTGGAAGAGCCGCCAAGTAAGGAATCTTGGGTTGATGCGATGGTGGTTGAGGGAATCGCATGGAATCCATATGACAGTTTGAAGACAGGTGAGTTGGCATCCGACCATGCCAAGCTAGGCGAGATCTACACTGCGTGCCCGGATACACCCGCGGATTTCTGGCCCAGCTACGAATAGCCAGTGCACGCTGGTGGCTCCTGAGAGAATCCCCAGCCCTTCTCAAACCCCGTGCAAATCTGGCGAAACTGGCCGCTTCAGACCTTAGTCCCGTATTCTTGAGGCATGGCAATACGGGAGATCACCGCGATTGAGGTGGCGCAGCTGGCACCTCGGCTCGTTGATCATATGGCGCGCATTCGGCGAGACAGCGGTGCTTTGCGCCCGTCAGCCGTGGAATCTTTCAGGGCCACCCAGCTCCAGCGTTTTCGCGTGGGCACTCCATGCGATTCGCGCATCTTCGTCAACGATTCTCTTGACCAATGGCTATGGATCGATACCACGCTGGTGGATGTGTACGTGGAGCCTCCGGTGGAACCATGGGTTGACGCGCTGGCCGCCATCATGGGCGGCAAGGAGATCCTAGTCCACAGATTTTCCCACGGAGACAGCTTCGAATTCTTTGACGCCTTGGCCCTGCGGGAGATCGGGCATTACCTGACCGCTCACGTTCGTGTGTTGGGTGGCCTCCAAGAAGAGGGCCAAGAGCCGCTCAAACGAACAGATGTTTTCCTGCGGTCCATGAGCGCCGGCGAACTGGGCGAATTCACTGACGCAATTTGTGAATCGTGGGGCAGGCACCGCTCCGTCGTCGAACTCAATCAAACCGCGGACGAACTACGTAAGGACGCCGAGGCAACGATGCGCCGGACGTTGTACGATGGCGTCTCCACCCCCGGACACGAGGTTCTCGCGATCTGTACCGAAACGCAGGTGGTGGGCGGAATCTGGGTGGAAATAGACGGGAGCCACGCCAAACTCTGGAAGCTATACATCTACAGGCCCTATCGCGGCCATTCATATTCGCGCGGCGCACTCATCGCGCTGGGGGAGCGGCTGCGCGGCGAAGGTGCTAAGCGGATCCGGACCGAACTGCTGCCCACTCAGCACCATATCCGTGAGGTGTTCGAATCCGCCGGATTCACCCTCACCGAGAAGGTCGTGGGCGCTTCAGCCTAGAGTTCGAGGAAGCGAAGGAGATCCGGGAACATGCGGCGGATCTGAGCCTCGCCCGCATTATAGTTGGCCTGAAGCTTCGCCACGTTCTTCTCATGGTTGGAGACCATCATCTTGTCCGGGAAGTAAAGCCAAGCGCGGCCCTCGCGTTCCAGCTCAAACAGGCGGTCACGCGTGCGGTTGTAGTGCTGCCACCGGTTGATGAGGCCCTCGGCCACCGTGGGGTGCTCGCGGAAATAGCGGCGGAGAAGCTCCGGGCGCCTCGGGGCGGACTTGCGGTAGGAGCGCGGGCGGGTCATCACCACCACGAAATTCTCATAGCCGTCCGCCATCGCGGCATCCAGCGGGATTCCGCCCGATGGGCCCAGCGCACCATCCATGTACAGATCGCCATCCACCTCGATTGGGAGCATGAGGCCGGGCATCGTGGATGATGCGCGAACCTTCTTCATGAGGTCCTCTTGGCTGCGGATCGAAGCCTTGTCCCAGTAGACTTCCTGGCCATCCTCCACACGGTAGGCGCCGATCCGGAGGTTGGCTGGATGGTTCTGAAAAGCCTGATAGGGATAGGCCAGAGGTTGGCCCGGCATCGTGGCTGTTTCGTAGATATATTCTGCGTTGAAGTAGCCTTCGCCGCGCACGAACGTGCCAAGGCCGCCGATCTGCGGGCTGCCGAGGAAATCCACCCAGCACTCCTTCGTACGCTGGACGTCCCCTCCCAAGTAATTGATGGAATTCGAGGATCCAGCCGATATCCCCGAGACATGCGGGAACACGATGTTGTTTTCGATCAGGGAGACCACTACCGGCGATGTTCCGCTGGCGCGCATCCCGCCACCCTCGAACACGAGTGCCGTTTCTTCTAATTTTGGCATGGCTCTATTGTATCGAGGTGTGGCGCGTCTTGTAGAGGGAGGGCCGCAGGGCGTTCATGTGTTTGGTGTGGATCTGGTGCTGGGAAGAGGTGCGCCGGGCGCGGAGACTCCAGCTAGGATAGTCGGGTGCCTTCAAACACCCGTGATCAGTTCAACGCGCCTATTGAACCCTCCGAATACGATGAGGGTTCGGTACTCGCGGGTGGCTTGACGAATCCAGCGGGGCGCCGTGACGCACCCGCAACGCTTGCCGATCCACCCGGATCCCTCAATAAGAATCGTGCATTCAACTTCCTATGGGCAGGCGAAACCGCCAGCCAGTTCGGTTTCCAAGTGGCCGGGCTGGCCACATCCACCACGGCCATTGTGGTGTTGCATGCCACCGAGGGCCAAGTGGGCATACTCAACGGTTTGCAGACTCTCGCCTTCCTTCTAATCGGGCTGCCAGCGGGCGCATGGGTGGATCGCTGGCGAAAGCGCCGCACGATGATTGTTGCGGATCTGGCCCGCATGCTCGCACTTGCCTCCATCCCGGTCGCGTGGGCATGTGATGCGCTGACGATCTATCACATGATGATCGTGGTGACGATCTTTGGCTTCGGGACTGTCTTCTTTGACGTGGCCTACCAATCGCTGGTTCCCTCAATCGTCCGAAATAGCCAGATTGGCCAAGCCAACGGGCGGCTCGAAGCGTCCTTCCAAGTGGCGCGAGTGGGTGGGCCCGGGCTTGCCGGATGGCTCATTGGGGTATTCAGTGCGCCGGTCACGTTTGGGCTGACGGTGGGTACGCTCGGGTTTTCTGCGGCGGCCATCGCCTCGATCCCCGGCAAGGAAGAGAAACCCGATCCGCCGAAGGACACAGTGCTATGGCACCAAGTCCGAGACGGCATCAGTTACGTGAAGAATGAGCCGCTGCTCGGCCCATTGTTCGTGTGTATCGCTTTCAACGCGTTGTTTGGGCAGGGGGTCTTCACTTTGCTACCCGTGTTGGCGCTGCGCGAGATGGGGCTTGATGCCCAAACGCTTGGCACACTTCTATCCTTCGGCGCCGTGGGAGGCCTGATTGGGGCTGGCATCAATCGGGGTGTTGTGGCACGCCTTGGGGATGGGCACACGATCGCCGCGTTCAGCATCACGGCCAGCCTCATCAACTTCGGCCTTCCCTTTGCTGCGCTTGCCGGGGCTAACGGTTGGATTGTTCTAGTGAGTGTCGGCTTCTTCCAATCACTGTTCCAGACGGTTTACAACATTGTGCAGCTCAGCCTGCGCCAGCGGATCTGTCCTCGCTACTTGCTGGGGCGCCTCAACGCCACGTTCCGGTTCGCCGTATGGGGCGTCATGCCCATCGGTTCGGTGACCGCCGGGTTCTTGGCTAGCGTGATTGGCGTGGTACCCGCGATGTTCGTGTTTCTGGCCGGGGCGCTGTGCGCGTCGATTGCTCTGGCCTTCACGCCAGTTGCCAAGCGCAATCGGATCGATTAGGTGGATTCTGGATCGTAATACGCGAGTAGCTCCGGATATGACCGAGCTACTGTCATATGCCGAGCTGGGGCCGCGGAAGGCTACGGCGCGGCGGCCCATCACGGAGAAAGCCCCTAGTGCAGCGCGCGGTTGTACCTCAGCGAGTTGACCCTGCAGGCGCATTCGGTGGCGATGTTGATGTCGCGGGCGATTTTGCCCTCGGCGCGCAGTTCCAGTAGGGCGGGAACAACGCGATCGCGCAAACTCCACGGATCGATGGTGTTGACGTAGATCTTCGTGCCACCCTCGAATCCCGCGAGGGTGGAAACCCGCCACTTCAGATGGATCCGCCACGGCATGCGCACGTCCAGATCGCGGGGCTGGCAGTACCATTCCTCGTTGGTGGGGATGTGAGGGCCGGTGGCGGCGTGCATGGCATGTACAAGATCGGAGACGTCACGCAGCTCTTCATTGCTGTGCTCCCAGGGCTGGCAGTTGGCCGAACGGGACCAAACTTCCAGAGTGGGGTAGCGGTGCCCGAAGCCGGCGATGGCCACGGCGTTCTTGTTCTCCGCAATCACGAGGTTCTGGAAGCCTGCATAATCCACGGCCACTTCGTTGTACAGGTTGGGGTTGTTGCGGACCTTAGGGGTTTCCATGCGGGCGTTGACGGAGCGTTCATCGATGGCAACGAGCTGCTTGTGTAAGTGATCGAAGGATGCGCCGGCAGGCTTCAGCCAGTTCTGGAACACCTGAACGTACTTGGCGTAGCGGTTGGCTTCGTAGATATCCCGCATAGTGTCAACCGTCAGGCGCATGTACCAAAGGTGTTCGAGCGGCGTGAGCGTACCGGAGGAGGCGAGCTGCGAGGAATCCTCCGCGCCCTCCACGAAGTGCCGTTGGGCAACCACAAGATCGTGGCATCCCCCGAAGAACGGCTTGGCCAACTCGAGCTTTTGCCATTCTTCCAGCTTTTCGCCCATGTGCTTTCGTTCGATGACGGAGAGAATGTGGGCGCGACCGGCCGGATCGGAGAGGTAGCGCTCCATGCGTTCCTGGGCCGCCACTGGCATCTGGTAGCCATAGTTCTTTGTCCAGTAATCGTAGGAGACGATTTCGAACAGGTTGGGGATGCGCCGAAATTCCCATGGCTCGGCCAGATCATCCACGCGAGTATCGCGGCGGATCTTGCCGGTATCGCCATCACGAACTATGCGGGCCTTTTCTGGAGGCGTCTCAAGCACCCTGTCGCTGCAGAACGAACACGCCTTATCCCGGTCCTCAATAGGCGCGGCATCCGGAACGGCAACGGCGAGCGGCCTGTTCGCCCTGCCAGGAACCGTCCATACCTCGGTGCCAGAGAACGGGTTCAGCTGTTTGATAGTGCCGTCTGCCATTGTGGTCAGCTGCGGTGAAATCTGCATAACTTCAGGCTAGTCCTCTGTAGGTGACGTGGGCGGGCCGCGGTGTGGCGCGCCTCGCATAGTATACGCGGTTCGGGCGCACTGGCACGGAAGAAGGCTGGCTAGCCCCGCCGCGCTAAGCGGCACCGCCACGTGTGCGCGTTTGATCAGCTACGCGCCAGATCCGCGGCTCCGATGATCCCGGCCTCATTGCCAAGTGTTGCCACGCCAATCGGAATGGTGGGGCGGAACGTGCGTGCGGTCAGCGAGCTTTCGAATGATCTGCGGGTGGGATCCAGCAGCAGATCCCCGGCTTCACACACGCCGCCGGCCAGCACGAACATTTCTGGGTCCAGCAGGGCTGCCAGATCCGCCAGCCCCTTGCCCATGTAGTAGCCGATCTGGTTGAAGCATTCGGCGGCAAGGGCATCACCCTCTTGGGCGGCCTGCGTCACCATAAGCCCCGTGATGCCCTCGGGCTTTCCGCGGCCCAGCTCCAGCAGGCGTGTGGCCACGGCGGGGGATTCGGTGGCGAATTCGCGGGCCGCGCGCACCAGCGCGTTCCCGGATGAGTAGGCTTCCCAGCACCCCTTGAGCCCGCACCCGCACAGTTTTCCGTCCGGCACCAATCCGATGTGGCCGATTTCCGCGGCGAACCCGTGCGCCCCGCGCAGGAGTTGGTTGTTCATGATGACGCCGCCGCCAATTCCGGTTCCCACGGTGACGAGGATGGCCGATTTTGTTCCGGAGGCCGCCCCGAACCTGAATTCTGCCCAAGCAGCTGCGTTCGCATCATTTTCGACGACGACGGCCCGTCCCGTCCGCTCCGAGACCCGGACTGCGAGGGGCTCGTTTCGCCACGCCAGATTGGGGGCGAACACAACGGACTTTCTGTCCGCATCCACAAATCCGGCTGCGCCAATCCCGATGGCCTCGGCTTCATATGACTTCCCAAGCTCATTGACGCACTCAGTGATCACCGCCACGACGGAGTCAGGATCTCCGGCGGGAGTGGGCTTGCGAACATACGCAAGGATTTCGCCAGATTCGGAAACTGCTCCCGCAGCTATTTTGGTGCCGCCAACATCAACGCCGATTGTTACGCTCATGGTGTCTAGTCTATGGGAGACTAGGCAGGTTTGTTGACCGTCAAAGGAAGAAGATCCGTGAAACTTGGACGCCAGTTTTCGGCGCTAATGATCGGCGTGATTGTTTTGGTTGCGCTCAACCTGAGGCCAGCGCTCACCTCGGTTGGTCCGATCACTCAGTTCATTCAGGAAGATACTGGGTTGAGCACTCCGGGGATGGGGTACTTGGCGTCTATCCCTGTGCTGTGTATGGGCATCGGTGCGCTTGTCACCCCCTGGATCATCCGGAGAATTGGTCTGGACTTCACCGTTGTGGCGGGCCTGAGCGCGCTCGCGGTGGTGCTCATCATTCGGTCATTCGTGCCGGGTGTTGGCCTGTGGATCGGCACCGTTGGGATCGGGCTAGCGATCGGTATCCTCAACACCACGTTGCCGCCTATCATCAAGCGAGACTTCCCAACTCGCGCCGCCACTGTCACAGGCGTCTATTCCGCCACCCTCACACTCAGTTCGGCCATTGCGGCCGGAATCGTTGTGCCGATCACCGGGGCAACATCGTGGAAGATCGGACTCGGGATATGGGCGTTCATGGCGCTCATAGGACTCCTCGCGTGGGGGATCTCCATGCATGCGCGCGGAACCTTCTCCGAAGCCGCCCGCACCACGGCCGGTTCGGCTCCCGCGCCACGTGGGCTACGTGGAGCTGTGGACGGGCCAGCTGCCGCTCAACGTCCTATCCTCACCAATCCTCTGGCGTGGGCGGTCACTGCCTTTATGGGCACACAGAGCTTGCTCTTCTATATGTTTGTCCAGTGGTTGCCAGAAATTGAGCAGACCCACGGCGTTGCCCCCGAACTTGCCGGCGTTCACATGTCCTTCTTTCAGATCGCCGGATTGGTGGCCACTCTGGCGCTTACTGCCCTTCAGAGAGAGCGCGCCGATCAGCGCCTAGCGGCCTTGACCTCCTGTTCCCTGTGGATCATCGGCCTTGCAGGATTCCTCTTTGCTCCCGGCCTCGCACTAGTTTGGGCGATCATCATGGGCGCAGGATCGGGAGCAACGTTTGCGCTCAGCCTGACCTTCATTAACACACGTACGCGCAACTCCCACGAATCCTCCCGCCTGTCCGGTATGAGCCAGTCGGTGGGCTACATGATCGCGGCTGTGGGCCCCACCCTTGGTGGAGCACTGGGCGATGCCTTGGGATGGAACGCCGTGATCACGCTGGCGATCGTGCTGGCAGCGCTCGTCATGCTGATTGGCATGGTGGCAGGCAGTGATCGCAAGATTTAGTACTGCCCTCGTCGTCGTTCGTCGTCGTCGTCGAAAACTTAAAATCGGAGACGTCTCCGGAGCCGGGCGTATACGTTTCTTTGCGGGCTTCCTCACTCATTTTCCTCAAAGTATCGCCGGAGTAATTACCGAGTAAATGGCGAAATCTCGCGCTTTTTGAGGGTGATTAATCGCTGCAATGGGCATACACTCGTAACGTACCCCAGATTCTTTCAGGTACTTGTGCCTAGGGAGGGCAATAGAGCGTCCCTAGACTTATTCGCGGGCCGAGGTGGCCCGAGTTCACCGTCTAAGAAATCGAGAGTTTCAATGGAGCAGCAAAACTCTACTGAGATTCCTTCCTACACAGTCGAGGAAGAGAAGCTCATCATCCGCAACAAGGCGGGTGTCCCGGTTGGCGTGAAGCCGCAGAATAATTGGACCTGGAAGAAAATCCTGCTTTGGGTGCTGATCACGGCACTCGGCGTGACGGGATGGACAATTCTGGCGATTATTCGCGGTGAACAGGTGAACACGGTGTGGTTCGTGATCACCGCCGTGTGTACGTACGCGATCGCCTATCGTTTCTACGGGCTGTACATTCAGCGCAAGATCATGCGGCCGAACGATTCGAATGCCACCCCAGCTGAGCGCATCAACAACGGCAAGGATTACGATCCCACACATCGCGTGGTGCTCTATGGTCACCACTTCGCTGCGATCGCCGGTGCTGGACCGCTGGTCGGGCCCGTGCTAGCCGCTCAGATGGGCTACCTGCCCGGCACCCTGTGGATCATCTTCGGCGTGTGCGTTGCTGGCGCCGTGCAGGACATGCTGGTGCTGTTCTTCTCCATGCGCCGCGGCGGGCGTTCGCTCGGCCAGATGGCGGTGGATGAAATTGGCAAGGTGGGCGGCACGGTTGCCACGATCATCGTGCTGGTTATGCTCATGATCGTTCTTGCCGTGCTGGCGATGATCTGTGTGAACGCTCTGGCGGAATCTCCGTGGGGCGTGTTCTCCGTTGGCTGCACCATCCCGATTGCTGTGTGCATGGGGTTGTGGCTGCGATTCGTCCAGCCGGGGAAGATCACGCAGGTTTCGTTTGTTGGTTTCGGTGCGCTCATGGCCGTGATCATTGGCGGGCGCTGGGTTGCTGAATCCGATTTTGGACAGCAGTACCTGCATCTTTCCCCCACCGCTCTGGTGTGGTGCATGATCATTTACGGCTTCTTCGCCGCCGTTTTGCCGGTGTGGGTGCTTCTTACCCCGCGCGATTACCTCTCCACCTTCATGAAGGTTGGGACCATCGTTGTGTTGGCCGTTGGCATTATCGTGGTGCGGCCCATCGTGGAGATGCCAGCCGTGACCGAGTTTGCCTCGAACACGGAGGGGCCGGTGTTCGCTGGAACGCTGTTCCCGTTCCTGTTCATTACCATTGCCTGCGGTGCCCTCTCGGGAATGCACGCAACGGTTTCCTCCGGCACCACACCGAAGATGATTCAGAAGGAAAGCCAAGTCCGCATGATCGGCTACGGCGGAATGCTCATGGAATCCTTCGTGGCCGTGATGGCTCTCGCAGCCGCCGCCTCGCTGAACCAAGGCATCTACTTCGGCATGAACACCTCTGAGGCCACGATCGATAATCTGGCCGGAACCGCGATCACCGAAACCACCGATAGCCGCAGTGACATCACCGCCGAGGCCGTCAAGAACCTTGGCGTCACCGATGCCCGCGGAGATTCCATTCGCGCTGCGTGGGATTCGTGGGATGAAGATGGCGTTGACACGATGTACTACGATGGCGAGGCCTTCGAAATGCTGGCCAACGATGTGGGCGAGCCGTCCGTGACCTCCCGTACCGGTGGCGCTCCAACGCTGGCCGTCGGAATCGCGAACATCCTCCACCAGATCGGTGGCGGGCGCGCCATGATGGGGTTCTGGTACCACTTCGCCATCATGTTTGAGGCCCTGTTCATTCTTTCGGCCGTTGATGCCGTCACCCGTGTGGCCCGGTTCCAAGTCTCGGACGCGTTGGGCGCCTTCAGCAAGAAGTTCCGTGATCCCTCATGGCGCACCGGTGCATGGCTTTCCACCGCCCTTGTTGTGGCGGCGTGGGGTTCCATGCTCTTGATGGGCGTGACCGATCCGCGAGGCGGCATCCAGACGTTGTATCCGTTGTTCGGCATCGCGAACCAGTTGATAGCGGCGGTTGCCTTGCTGCTGTGCTGCGTTGTTGTGGTGCGCAAGGGATACGCCAAGTGGGTGTGGATTCCTGCCATTCCGTTCGTATTCGATACGGCGGTAACCTTCACGGCGTCGTGGCAGAAGATCTTCTCTGCGGATCCCAATATCGGCTACTGGCAGCAGTGGCGCGATGCGCGGGCTCTGCGCGATACGCTCACCGATCCGGAGGCGATCTCGATTCAGGGCGATATCATCCGCAACACGTTCATTCAGGGGACCATGTCCATCGTGTTCCTTGTGTGTGTTGCGTTCGTTATCGTGTGTGCGTTGCTTCGGATCGTCAAGACCCTGCGAACCAAGGACACCACCACGTCCGAGGATCCCATTCAGGAGTCCAACTTCTTTGCCCCGCATACCCTCGTGGCATCCAAGCTGGACAAGAAGCTGGGCAAGGAATACACCCTGACCGGCGATCCCAACCTGATCCCCGGGCACACGGCGCATCATCGCCACCACGAAGAGGACGCCAAGTAACCATGGGCCACCTCGTTCACGCGGCCGTTGCCCAAGCTGTTCGCGCGAAACTCCACACGTGGCGCGGCCTCTGGCGCGATTTCACGGGAGAATCCGCGTACGAACACTACGTGGAACGCCACCGCCGTGAGCACCCGGATCACGAACCGATGTCCGAACGCGAGTTCTGGCGCGATCGCGCCGCATTCGATGAAGATAACGTTTCCACCGGGTGTTGCTAGCTTCGGCTAGTTGGCCTAGAGCCGGGAGCGCTTTGCACACGTTGAGTTGTGCGGGCGCTTCCGGTTTTTGGTTTTTAGGACGACGACGGCGACGGCGATGGCGGCGAGCTTAGCTTGCTACAACCATGGCGCTACATCCATTGTGCGGCGGCCTTCGCCATGGTGGCGATGTCGTGGGGGCTCACGCGGCAGCAGCCTCCTATAAGGCGGGCACCGGCGTTGACTAAGGCGGGAACTGAATCGGCGATCGAGGATGGCCCAGCGGCGCCGGTCCATGCGCGTGCCTCATGGTCCCACTCTTCGCCGCTGTTTGGATAGGCCGCAAAGGGCAAGTTGGTGACCGGCCTGAGGGCGCGGAGGGCGGCCAGTGCATCGGCGGCGCTGCAGCAGTTGACGCCGATGGCGCGTATCGATGGCGTGTTGACGGCAATCTGGGCTACCTCGGCAAGGGGCGTTCCATCGCGTAGCTGGCCGTCCGCCACGGTCACACTGAGGATGGCGGGGAGGGGTATCTTTTCGAGTTCTTTGGCTAGCGCCTCCACCTCAAGGATGCTTGGAATCGTTTCGGCCAGCAGGAAATCGGGCTGAGATTTGGCTAGCACCTGAATGCGGCGGCGGTGCCATTTCTGCAACTGGGTGACGGTTAGGCCGTACTGGCCGTCATATTCGGTACCTGGGCCTGGACCTGCGCCGTAGGGGCCAATCGATGCGGCAACAAGGCGCTTGCGGCCCACGGGTGGTGTGAGATCGGCGGCCTCGCGGGCAACGCGCACGCTTTCCCGTAAAAGCTCTTCGGTTTGGGCTTCGGTGGCTCCCGCCTGTTCTAGACCGTCGAACGTCACCTGATACGAGCATGTGGTGGCAACATCTGCGCCGGCTCGGAAGAAATCCTCGTGGGCGGCGCGAACCTCGCTGGGATTGTTGCGAAGTATGGTGGCGGACCACAGGGCGCCCGTGATGTCGTTTCCACGCGCCGCCAGATGGGTGCCCAAACCGCCATCCAACATCACCGCGCGATCTGTTGAGAGGAGGGCGTCGAGGGAGGATGCGTTGGAAGAGGAGGCGTTGGAAGAGGAGGCGTTGGGAGAGGTATCGGCCGCTGCAGTCATAGCCTGAGGATACGGGAAAACTTCTCAGTATCTGAGTACCGCAAGACAATACCCCTCTAATCCCATAGGTTGAGTCCTAGCATAGGTGCGAACAGAAGGATCACTGTGAATGTCCCAGATTCTCATACCCCGCAGTCAGTAGGTGGCTCTAGTGGTACTGCAAGCGGTGCCGTTAGTGGCGCTGTGAGCAGTGACGTGGCAAGTGGCGCCTTGGCAAGTGGCGCCGCTGGCAATGGCGCGGCGGCGGATCAGCCCACCGAGCATTCCAATCTCCAGCGCACAATGGAATCCCGTCACCTCGTCATGATCGCACTGGGCGGCGTGATCGGGTCCGGTCTGTTCGTCTCTTCTGGCTACACGATTTCGCAGGCTGGACCGCTCGGGGCCGTGCTGGCGTACGCTGTTGGCGCCTTGGTTGCCTATCTGGTCATGACGTGTCTTGGTGAGCTGGCGGTGGTGTACCCGGTATCCGGCGGATTCCATGTGTATGCCACCCGAAACCTGGGGCCCGCTTGGGGCTTTGCAACTGCTTGGCTGTACTGGATGTGTTGGGCGGTGGCGCTCGGCAGCGAGTTCACGGCCTCGGGAATCCTCATGCAGCGATGGTTCCCCAGTGTTCCCGTGTGGGTGTGGTGTCTGATATTTGCCACAGTGCTTTTCACAACGAACGCCATTTCATCACGCGTTTTCGGGGAGAGCGAGTTCTGGCTGTCGCTTGTCAAGGTTGTCGCCGTACTGGCACTCATTATCGTTGGCGGTGCGGCAATTCTCGGATTGAATCCTCTGGTGGATGGCTCTATCGGTCTCGGCAACTTCTCCACATCGGAAGGGCTTTTCCCCACTGGGTTCGGCGGCGTATTCATCACAATCCTCGCCGTGTTCTATGCCTTCAGTGGCACTGAATTGATTGGCGTTGCTGCCGGCGAGGCCAAGGATCCTTCGCGGGCTATTCCCCGAGCCGTGCATACTGCGGTCATTCGCCTGACGGTGTTCTTCATTGGCGCGATTTTCGTGATCGCGGCCATTGTCCCCTTTGAAACAGCCGGCACGGACGAAAGCCCGTTTGTCACCGTATTTGAGATGGTCGGATTGCCGGGGGCGGCCGACGTCATGAACTTCGTGATCATCACCGCGCTTCTTTCGGCGGGTAACTCCGGGCTCTTCTCCTGTTCCCGGATGCTTCATTCTCTTGCTGCCGAAGGCCAAGCCCCGAAGATACTTGCTCGCACTACTCGCCGCGGTATTCCGCTGATTGCTCTATGTATTTCACTGGCGTGTGGCCTTGCCTCGTTGCTTTCCAGCATCGTCGCCCCCGGCAGTCTCTTCCTCGCACTCGTCTCGATCGCCGGGTTTGCGGTTGTGGCTGTGTGGATTGCCATCGTCGCTTCGCATATCGCTTTCCGCCGCCGGTATATCCGGGAAGGCGGCAGTGTTGAGGACTTGGCCTATCACTCTCCACTGTTCCCCATTGTGCCGATTGTGGCGCTGACGCTTCTGGGAATCTCTCTGGTGGGTGTTGCTTTCGATCCGGCCCAGAATGCGGCCCTGTGGTTCGGGCTCCCCTTCACTGCCGCTTGCCTAGGCTACTTCCGATGGAGGCACGGGCCCGGTGTGTTCCGCCCGGCACCTGCTGTTCGCCAACAGGTCTAACTCCCATGCTGACACATAGTTCGGGTCTTGGCTCCCTCAACTGGGTTTAGCTTCCGCTGTTCGGTACTAGGTCTTACTCCCGTAGTCTTGATAGTTCAGCCCGTGTGGTTGTAGGTGTTCCGCTCCTGTTGCCGCCACTAATCTTCGACGAGCGGGACAAATCGGAACGCGCCGTGATTGCTGATCTCAACGCCCCCATCGCGGCGCATCACTCGCTTCATCGTGGTGGCCACGGGTATTACCATGATCCCCTCATCGGCCAGCTGGTTGCAGAGCACGTCAGGAATCTGCGGAGCCGCGGCCGATACGAGGATTCGGTCAAAGGGCGCCTCCTCCGGTAGCCCCAGGGTCCCGGAGGCCGCCTCAAGGATGTGCGCTCCGCCGGACGTGGGGTGATCAACGGTGCTGGCGTGATCAACGGTGTTAGGGTGGATGGCGTCGCTGGGGCGGTTGCCTGCGCCGGCGTGATCGAAACCCGCATGTTTGGCGAGTGCTTCGCGCGCCCGTTCGATGAGGGGTGCACGGCGCTCCACGCCCCATACTGTGCCGGATTCGCCCACGAGGCGCGCCAGAAGCGCGGTGGTCCACCCCGAGCCGGAACCGACATCCAAGATCCTCAGGCCGGGCTGAACGTCCAACAGCGTCAGCATGAATGCCACCGTGTAAGGTTGCGAATTCGTTTGGCTTTCGCCTATCGGCAATGGGCCGTCGTAGTGCGCAAGGTGCTTGACGCTTTCAGGAAGGAAATCCGCGCGGGGGACCTCTGCCATCGCCTGCATGACGCGATCATCCAGCGGTATCTCATCATATTCGGCCATTGCGTCACCTTCCTCGGTGCTGCCTGATGTGCGGCCCACGGCCTGCCTATCCATCTATCTGTCCATTCTCTTTCATGCAAGCTCTCATGCATAGCCAGCGGGCTCGAGTTTTGCTTCTTTGCGGTAAGTTGGAATCAGGAAGAATTTAGCGGCCCGCTAATACACAGCCGTTGGCTGGTCCGCTCGTTACTTCGTCAACATGTGTCAGATATTCGCGATAGGAGAATGGGATGCTCATAGGAGTTCCGAAAGAGGTCAAGAACAACGAGTTCCGCGTAGCCGCCACGCCAGCCGGAGTTGCTGAGCTGACGGGGCTAGGCCACCAAGTTCTTGTTGAAATGGGAGCCGGAATCGATTCTTCGTTTAGCAATGAGGAATACGCCAGCGCCGGTGCCAGCCTTGTGGACACAGCGGAAGAGGTGTGGGCTCGCGCGGAGATGATTCTCAAGGTCAAGGAGCCTATCGCCAGCGAGTACCCGTTGATCCGCGAGGGGCAGATACTCTTTACTTATCTTCATCTGGCCGCCGACCGCCCGCTCACGGAGGCGTTGGTTGCCTCCGGTGCCACGGCCATAGCGTATGAGACTGTCCAACTACCAGACAGGTCACTTCCGTTGCTGGCACCGATGTCTGTTATCGCCGGACGGCTCTCTGCCCAAGTGGGAGCCAACGAGCTGATGAAACCCAACGGTGGGCGGGGCTTGTTGCTCGGAGGGATCCCCGGGGCGCCGCGGGCACATGTTGTGGTGATCGGTGGGGGGTACGGCGGGAGAAAACGCTGCGGCCAATGCGATCGGGTTGGGTGCTGAAGTGAAGATTTTGGATGTGGACCTTGCCCGGCTGGCGTATCTTGAAACGCGCTTTGACGGGCGCGTGACAACCCTCCGTTCTTCGCCGCAAACGGTTGCTGCGTCAGTCCGGGACGCCGATCTAGTGATCGGATCGGTCCTGATCCCCGGTGCCAGTGCTCCGAAACTTGTCACTGATGAGATGGTTGCTGCGATGAGTCCAGGATCCGTACTGGTGGATATCGCCATCGATCAGGGCGGATGCTTTGAGGGATCACACCCCACCACACACGATGATCCGACCTTCGCTGTGCACAACTCGATCTACTACTGCGTGGCGAACATGCCGGGTGCAGTTCCGCGCACGTCCACCATTGCTCTGACGAATGCCACCATGAGCTACGTTGTGGCCTTAGCGGGCAAGGGGAAGCTGGCGCTCGTGCAAGATGAGGCACTGGCCAAGGGCTTGAATGTTGATGCTGGGCGAGTTGTGAATGGTGCTGTTGCCGCCGCTCACGGTTTGGCCCCGGTTTCCTGACTTTCACCGGTACCTCCGGCTATATTCCGGTGCCTCAGGTTCACTCCGGCCCATCGTGAGTTGTTCTGGCGCGTCCTGACTTCGTCTGATTCGCACCAGGAGTCCTGACTTCGTCTGATTCACTTTGGCCCGCCTGACTCGCCTGCGACACCGGCCCTGCCTTGATCCGACGCCTGCTTCGTCACTCTTGAATCTGTACCTACCTATAGGTACAGTGTTTTATGTGGATTCCAGAGACCGATTGATCGAAGCGATGAGTGACCTGTTGTGGGAGCGTGGATACTCAGCAACAAGCCCTCGAGAAGTGCGTGAGCGCTCGGGAGTGGGCCAAGGAAGTATGTACCATCATTTTCCCTCAAAGCGTGACCTAGGCATCGCCGCAATCAAACACAACTGCGATGCTTTGCTCCCTCCCACCCGCGATGTGCTTCTGGGGTCCGAAAGCCCGATGGAACGTCTCACCGCTTATCTCAGCCGCGAACATGAGCCGCTGCTTGGTTGTAAAGTCGGTCGGCTTACTCAGGATCCCGAAGTGGCTAACGATTCAGAAATGCTCGCTCCTATTAATGAGGCCTTCGCGCAGGTGCATTCCATGCTGGTAAAAGTTATCGGCGAGGCCGTGGAGCATAAGGAAATTCCTGATCATCTCGACCCTGACAGGCTCGCCGATTTGCTCATGGTGACGATCCAAGGGGGCTACGTATTGGCTATCGCAGCCCAAGATAGGGGTCCATTTGATCGGGCGCGTTTGGCAGCCCTTGATCTACTCAATGCCCACCTGTGAACAATGTCTAGCCGTTAACGACGTTCAACTATTAAACGTGTGAAAGGAATATTGACATGACTGTACGAATTGGAATCAATGGATTTGGCCGAATCGGCCGGACCTACCTGCGTGCCGCGCTGGCAAATGAGGCGGACATTGAGATTGTTGCGGTCAACGATCTCACCGATCCGTCAACTCTTGCCGATTTGCTGGAGTGGGACTCCATCTCAGGGCATCTGGACGGAGTCTCATCTGAGGGCGACGTGATCAATGTGGGCGGACGCCCCATTAAGGTATTGTCCGAGCCAGATCCAGCCGCTATCAAGTGGGGCGATGTGGGAGCCGATGTAGTCATCGAATCCACAGGTCGATTCACCGATGCCTCGAAGGCTCGCGCTCATCTAACTGGTGGCGCCAAAAAGGTGATTATCTCTGCGCCGGCGAAGGGCGGCGTGCCAACGTTCGTGCTGGGCGTCAACGATGAGAATCTTGATCCCGCCTCCTCCGACGTATTCTCCAATGGCTCGTGCACCACGAACTCGTTGGCACCTCTGGCCAAAGTTCTCAATGATTCCTTCGGGATCGAAACTGGGCTCATGACAACTGTTCACGCATACACCGGTGATCAGAAACTGCATCACGCACCACATGGAGATCTGCGGCGTGCACGTGCGGCAGCACTTTCCACGATCCCTACCTCATCCGGCGCTGCCAAGGCGATCGGAACAGTGATCCCGGAACTGGATGGAAGGCTCACGGGCTTTGCCCTGCGCGTTCCCGTTCCGGTGGGGTCGATTACCGATCTCACAGCGGTACTTCCTCGAGAGGTGAGTGCTGAGCAGGTCAACGCGGCATTCAAGGAAGCATCGGAATCTGGAAGCTTGGCCAAGTACGTGCAGTACTCGACGGCCCCGATTGTGTCCTCTGACATCGTTGGTAACCCGCATTCGACGATCTTTGACGCGCCTTTGACCGAGGTTGCTGGGCGCCAAGTCAAGGTTCTGGGTTGGTATGACAACGAATGGGGCTTCTCTAACCGTTTGGTGGAGTTCTCCGAACGTATCGGCGCCGGCATCTGATTCAACTGATGAGAACCGATCTACTGAGGTTCTAGCTCTAGCTCTGGCACTGGAGGGGACGGGTGTGAGCTCGTCCCCTCCATCGCTACCGTTACTATGGGTGTCATGGGTATCGCATCCGAGACCGGGCGCTTGCGCCAAGTGATTGTTCACAGGCCAGGAAGGGAGCTCGCGCGGGTGACTCCATCCACGATGGATTCGTTGCTTTATGATGACGTGCCGTGGGTGGAGAAGGCTCAGGCTGAGCACGATGGATTCACCGCGGCACTTCGGCAAAATGGCACCGAAATTCTCTACCTAGAAGAGTTGCTCGCTGAAGCCCTAGAAAACTCCGAGGCGCGCGACTATGCGCTGACTACTACCTTCGATCCTCGGTCCTATGGAGTTGCCGTGGCAGGTGCTCTTGCTGATTACGCCGCAACGCTTTCACCTCAAGCGCTGGCTGAACTGCTCATATGTGGCTTGACCAAAGATGAGTTGGTGGCTGCGCAGGGTGAGGCTCCCTCTTCTCTCTATTTAGCGGCTCTCGGTCCCGGAGACATGACATTCTCCTGCCTGCCAAACCACCTTTTTACGCGTGATTCCTCCGCTTGGATTTACGACGGCGTGTCCGTACACTCCTTGAATCGCAGGGCGCGGCGCCGGGAGACGGTCAACATGACCATCATCTACACGTGGCACCCTGCTGTTGCCGCCACCCACCGCTGGAACAATGGCACGGCAGATGGCCCGGCTGCGATCGAAGGTGGCGATATCGCCGTCCTGAATGACAACACCGTGCTTGTGGGAATCTCCGAGCGCACAACGCCTCAGGGCGTGGAACGCCTAGCCGCAGATCTCTTCGCCTCAAGCCCCGCCAAGCGGGTTGTGGCACTGAATGTCCCGAAAAAGCGGGCGTTCATGCATTTGGATACGATCCTCACGATGGTGGATCCCGAGTCCTTCTTGGCCTATCCGGGGCAGATGGAATCAATGGTGGTGACCCCCGCTGCCGCAGGACGGCTCAGCGTGTCCACCCATGCTCCTGATGAGATGTGGAATGTCATTGCCGGAGCCATGGGCCGCGCGTCAGTACGCGTGTTGACGCCGGAGGCATCGCCCACGGAAGCAGAGCGCGAGCAGTGGCACGACGGGTTCAACGTTCTGGCTGTCGAGCCGGGAAAGGTCATTGCCTACAGCCACAACTCGCATTGCAATGATTTCCTGCGTGCCAATGGAGTTGACGTTTCGGAGATTTCTGGCAGTCAGCTCGGCCGCGGCCGAGGTGGCCCGCGATGCATGAGCTGCCCAACCCGGCGCGATCCTGTGTGACCACCGGCCCGCACGGAGAGAGGATCGTCACATACATCGCGTTGTCCTGGGCATGTGGTTGAACGAACTCCGGTTAGCGACACGTGTTCTCTCTGGGCGCAAAACCGGTTAAAGTATAAAGATGCGCCGCTCGGGAGGTGTGTCAGCAAGGGTCCGAGCGGCGCAACTTAGTTTTATTGATATTCAGTTATGACTTCTGCCGAGCTTTACGTGCCTCGGCGAAGGCCTTCATATCCTCTTCTGAGTACGGGCCCTGAACGGTTCCCGCCTCACCCGATTCGCGGTTCCAAGAGACTGTCAGCGCATCTTTCGAACCAAATCGTGCTAGATGTACGCCAACGACTTCTTCGAGCTGTGCGGCTTCTGAATCGTCAGCAACAAGTTCTAGCGTAAGGACATCATCGCCAGCGGAAAGATGGACCTTTCCGCGGCCATGGAAGTCAAGATGACCAGATTCTCCGGTCCACTCACCCAGAATCTTGCGACTCATGTGGCCAACCAACTGCTTGCCATATCGCACTGGGCGATCTGTGGCCACAACAGCTACCGACTTCATGAGGCTCCTTCCGAGTTAGGTGTTCCTAACCTCAATGAATATCGTGCCGTAAATGTTGCGTAAATGGAACCCCGTGACCTATATGTCTTGCGTCACACCTACCGCCTGTGATGAATCAGCCAACGGCGATCAGAGGCTGGATGCGGGCCGTCGTCGTCGTCGAAAATCATTGAAAACTCGCCTTTTATGAGTGCTTGGGAATAGAATCTACTCCTCTAAAGTTGAGTATGGTGGACTCAAGAATGGGAGAGCTTAGTGGACATAAGTTCTTCCGCCAGACAAACTATTGATGTAACGCCGCGAAAGCGGTTGGAAATGACAAGGAGAATCACATGGCACGTGCAATTGGTATTGATCTTGGTACCACGAACTCTTGCGTAGCAGTTCTGGAAGGCGGTGAGCCCACCGTCATCGCGAACGCTGAGGGTTCGCGCACCACCCCATCGGTTGTGGGCTTTCTAAAGACCGGTGAAGTTGTTGTTGGCGAGGTGGCCAAGCATCAGGCTGTGACGAATGTGGATCGGACCGTTTCGTCCGTCAAGCGTCACATGGGTACCGATTGGTCCGTGACGATCGATGAGACCAAGTACAACCCGCAGCAGATTTCCGCCTTCATTCTGCAGAAGCTGAAGAAGGATGCGGAATCTTACCTTGGCGAACCTGTGACCGATGCTGTGATCACCGTTCCCGCCTACTTCAACGATGCCCAGCGCCAGGCAACCAAGGATGCTGGCTCCATCGCTGGCCTCAACGTCCAGCGCATCGTGAATGAGCCAACCGCGGCCGCGCTGGCTTACGGGCTTGAGAAGGGCAAAGAGGACGAAGAGATCCTTGTGTTCGATCTTGGTGGCGGCACGTTCGACGTTTCGCTTCTGGAGGTTGGTAAGGACGACGACGGGTTCTCCACGATTCAAGTTCGCGCCACGTCCGGTGACAACAAGCTGGGCGGCGACGATTGGGATCAGCGCGTAGTGGACTGGCTGGTTCAGCAGGTCAAGTCCTCCTCCGGTGTGGATCTGTCCAAGGACAAGATTGCGCTGCAGCGCTTGCGTGAAGCCGGCGAGAAGGCGAAGAAGGAGCTTTCTTCGGCCACCACGACCAATGTTTCGCTCCCCTACATTTCTATGTCTGCCGACGGCACTCCTCTCCACGTGGATGAGACCCTCACCCGCGCGAAGTTCGAGGAGATGACGAAGGATCTGCTGGAGCGGACTAAGGCTCCGTTCCACAACGTCATTCGTGATGCGAGCGTGAAGATTGACGAAATTGATCACGTTGTGCTGGTTGGTGGCTCCACGCGTATGCCGGCTGTGACGGATGTTGTGAAGTCCTTGACCAACGGGCGCGACCCCAACAAGGGCGTCAACCCCGATGAGGTTGTGGCCGTGGGTGCTGCCCTGCAGGCTGGCGTTATCACCGGTGACCGCAAGGACGTGCTGCTTATTGACGTGACGCCGCTATCCCTTGGTATTGAGACCAAGGGTGGCATCATGACCAAGCTGATCGAGCGCAACACCGCTATCCCGACCAAGCGCAGCGAAACCTTCTCCACCGCTGAGGACAATCAGCCTTCCGTGGCAATTCAGGTATTCCAGGGCGAGCGCGAGTTCACCCGCGATAACAAGCCGCTTGGCACCTTCGAGCTGACCGGGATTGCGCCGGCTCCTCGTGGCCTGCCCCAGATTGAGGTCACCTTCGATATCGATGCCAACGGCATCGTGCACGTGTCCGCAACCGATAAGGGAACGGGCAAGGAGCAGTCCATGACCATTACCGGCGGATCTGCCCTTCCGAAGGAAGACATTGACCGCATGGTCAAGGAGGCCGAAGCGCACGCGGCAGAAGATGCCGCCCGCCGCGAGGAAGCCGAGACCCGTAATCAGGCCGAGCAGACGGTGTACTCCATCGATCAGCTCCTCAAGGACAATGCCGATAAGCTGCCAGACGAAGTTGCAACTGACGTTCGCGAAGCCGCCGACAAGGTGCGTGAGGCTCTGAAGGGTGAGGACACGGACGCGATCAAGTCCGCTCTCGAGGAGCTCAACGAGAAGTCGCAGGCTATCGGGCAGGCGCTGTACTCGGCTGCTCAGGCGGATGGTTCTGGTGCCGAAGGCGCTGAGGGCTTCACGGAGGCTGGCGCTGCCGGTCAGGGTGGCTCGGATGATGACGTTGTAGACGCCGAAATCATTGATGATGAGGATGATAATAAGTGAGTGAAGAGAACCTGAATCAGGTTCCCGGAGAGTCTGACGAGGCGGCTGAGGCTCAGGCTTCGGCCGCCGCGGAAGGCGCCGGTGCGAGCAGTGCTGGAGACTCTGGGGAATCCTCTGAATCCAGTGTGTCCGCTGAATCTGGCGGGGCTCAGGGTTCGGGAGAAGCCGCGAGTTTGGACGGAGCTGAGAGCATGGATGAAGAGCTCACGGATCCGTTAAGTGAGGCGATGAATACCATCTCTTCGCTTGAGGACCAGTTGGCCCGTGCGCGTGCTGACATCTATAACGTCCAGCAGGAGTACAACTCCTACGTGCGCCGCTCGAAGCAAGAAGGCGTCACGCGAAAGGATGAGGGGATCGCGTCAGTGATCGATAATCTCCTCCCTGTGCTAGACGATATCGAGCTGGCTCGCCAACACGGAGACCTTGAAGGACCAACGGGACAAATTGCCGAGAAGATCGAACAGATCCTCACTACCAACTATCAGGTAGAACGCTTTGGCGCTGAAGGAGACGAATTCGATCCGAACATTCATGAGGCGCTCATGCACCAAACCTCGGATGATGCAACATCCGAAACGGTGTTTGCGCTGATTCAACCGGGATATCGTCAGGGTGAAAAGCTTCTGCGCGCAGCGCGTGTGGGAGTGGTATCCCCTGAGTGAGATTAGTTGGTGCGCCACCTTTCGAGGTGGCGCACCTTTCAAAGGAGGTGAGGCGTGATGGCAGGTGCCAGTCAAGACTGGATGGAGAAAGACTTTTATAAGGTCTTAGGCGTGTCTAAGGACGCCTCAGCTGATGAGATCAAGCGGGCCTACCGCAAACTGGCCAAGCAGTATCATCCGGATCGCAACCCCGGCGATAAGACGGCTGAAGATCGGTTCAAGGGAATTGGAGAGGCCTATCAGGTTCTTTCCAATCCGGAGGATCGTAAGCAGTACGATGCGATCCGTGCGCTTGCAGGCGGCGGCCCGAGGTTTGCTGCCGGAAGCAACGGGGGCGGTGCTGGGTTCGAGGACATCTTCAACATGTTTGGAGGGGGAGCCGGTGGACCTGGCGCGAGCGGTGGAAACGGTGGAAACGTGCGTTTCTCCACGAATCCCGGAGGCGCTGGTGGCTTCGAGGATATCTTCTCCATGTTCGGTGGGGGTGGTGGATTTGGTTCCTCCCGGCGCCCGCAACGTGGTCAGGATCTTGCCAGTGAGGTCTCCATCCCGCTGCGCGATTCCGTATCCGGAACAACCGTGAAAATGACAGGTGCCGATGGGCGTACTGTCACTGCACGGATTCCTGCGGGGGTATCCAACGGGCAGAAGATTCGCATCAGCGGCAAGGGTGGGCCTGGAGCAAACGGTGGCCCAGCTGGCGATATCCTCGTGACCATCCACGTAGAAAAGCATCCTGTGTACGAGGTTCGTGGCAGCGACGTGTACGTGGATGTTCCCGTGTCCTTCGGGGAAGCGGCAATCGGCGGCACGGTTGAAGTACCTACACTCGAGGGAAAGAACGTGTCAGTCAAGATTCCCGAGGGCTCATCTACGGACAAGCTTCTGCGTGTCAAGCATCGTGGCCTAGCCAAAGGCAAGCTTACGCGTGGCGACATGTATGTACGCTTGAAGGTGATGGTTCCTAAGAAGATGTCTGACGAGGCTCGGCGGGCGGCAGAGCTGTTCGCCGCCGCAACGCGAGATGCCGATCCGCGTGCGGAGTTCATGAAATTAGCAAGGAGTTAACATGGCGATCGCTGGGCGTGATGCCGCAATTCTGACGGTGTCCGTAGCCGCCGAGTTGGCAGGCATGCACCCTCAGACAGTCCGCCAGTATGACCGCATGGGGCTGGTGCCCGCCAAGCGCACGCGCGGCGGTGGGCGCCGGTACTCCCTTGCTGATGTTGACAAGCTAACGGCGATACAGGAGCTCTCCCAGAGCGAGGGCATCAATCTTGCCGGGATTTCCCGGATCTTCGCCTTACAGGTGGAAAACGAACAGCTCCGCCAGCAGAACACTCGGCTGCGTAAGCGGGCGCGAGATCTTCAGGACCGGCTAGATCGCAGGCAGGCTCTGGACCAGCGGGTGTTCGCTGCCGATGTTGATGGTGATGTCACGCTCTTTAGGCGCGCCAAGGAGTTGCGTGACCGGCGAATGGGTCGCGGTGCGGATTCCGGGTCCCGCGGATCGAGCTCTGGTGCACGTGCCCAGAGTGCGGATGGCCGTGGGCAGGGTGCTGGCAGCGGGCAAGGCGCCGGTGGCGGGCAAGGCGCAGGCGGCCGTGGACAAGAGCCCAGATCTGGCGGCCGGGTTGTTGGATCAGAGATCTATCCCCATGCCCGTGCCGAGATCGTGATCTGGCGGCCCGCGGTGTTTCCGCACAACCCTGAGTGATGTGCAGCGCACTAGGCGAAGTTCCCACCCAACACGTTTCCCACCCAACACGGGCTCTCCATCCACTCACGTCCGTATGCTGTAGTAGCCGTGCGTATGTGACCGGCTTACACAGCATGCGGAATTGAATCTGCGCTGTGAGGTGGGAGTTTGATCTTGCACGTCCGCTCACCTCCGTATGTTGTAGTAGCTGTGCGTATGTGACCGTGTGATGTCTCAGGACTTTGGTGACAGTTCTGTATCAGGACTTTGGTGACACT
>NZ_JBQCZW010000004.1:0-89231 GCF_052089425.1 Ancrocorticia sp.
CGAATCCCCAGAAACCGTCCTCGCAGCTTGACAAACAACATAGGGGCACCCCCCGAAATGGGGGCAGGCTTGTCTGTATGGAAGGCAAGATTCCCATGGCCGCACGTAGGCATGTGACCAACAAGCTCTCTACCGCGTATCGCACGGCTTCTAAGGCTGAGCGGTCCATGATTTTGGATGAGGTGATCACAACAACCGGGATGGGCCGGTCCACGGCCCGACGGATGCTGACCGGCCCGGTGCTGCCTGACCCTAAGACGCAGGTGGACCGGCGCCGTCTGCGCCCCAAACACTACAGCGACGAGTCCAGAGCCTTGTTGGAGCACGTGTGGACTCTGATGGGGTTCCCGTGCGGGAAATACCTCACGGTCATGCTTCCGATCTGGCTTCCCCTCATAGCCCAGGGCGGGGACTTGGATAAGCCGTACGCGAGTCCTAAGGCGATCAGGGAACTAGAGGCGATGAGCCCGGCAACGATCGACCGATACCTCGCCCCGGCCAGAAAACGCATGGCCTTACGTGGCATCTCGACAACGACCCCGGCTCCGGCGTTGCTGCGCAACTCGATCAGCCTATCGACGGTTGGGGACAGCCCGCCAGAGGCACCGGGAGTGATCGAGGCCGACACGGTCGCTCACTGCGGTCCAACGTTCAAGGGCGAGTTCGCCCGAACCTTGACAATGACCGATATCGTCACCGGATGGACGGAAAACACTGCGATCCGCAACAATGCTTCCCGGTGGATCATCGGCGCCGTTGATCGCTTAGAAGCCCTGTTCCCGTTTCCGTTGAGGGTGTTCGATTCTGATAACGGGACCGAGTTCATCAACTACGACGTCGCGAACTGGCTCCAAGCCCGTGATATCGCCCAAACCCGCTCACGCCCGTACAAGAAGAATGATCAAGCCACCGTCGAATCGAAAAACAATCACATCGTGCGCAAACACGCCTTCTACTGGCGTTACGACACCCCAGACGAACTCGCCTTACTCAACGAGCTGTGGCCCCTCGTCTGCCTGCGATTGAATTTTTTCACCCCGACAAAGAAACCCGTCGGATACGCCACCACCAGCGACGGGCGCCGCAAACGGATCTACGACACGCCAGCCACCCCATTCCAGCGTGTACAAGCCTCCGGGCTGCTCACAAGCGAAGAAATCAGCGTCGTAGCTGGCCGTATGAGTGGTTTCAACCCGGCCGACCTGACCCGTCAGATTGAAGCGATCACGGCCGGCAACACTCTTGATGCGCAAATCGGCTTGTATTCGTCACTACCAGCTCGGGCAGCCCGGTCGGTGACCGCTGATAATGGCAGTGAGTTCGCTTACCATTACCAGCTTGCTAACACGCTGGCCATCCCTACCTATTTCGCTGACCCATACAGTGCCTGGCAACGCGGATCTAACGGGCACTTCAACGGCAGGCTCCACAAATACCTACCCAAAGGCACCAGCTTCAAGGATCTCGGTCAGGCCGAACTCGACCACTACGTCGCAGAGATCAACAACCGACCCCGCAAAATCCTCGGCTGGGCAACCCCAGCAGAAATATCCCACGAACTATGCTTAACACCAACCACACCACGTCGCACTCCAAACTAGAACCCGGGTGATGCCATCACTATCAAGAGCTTTGATAAAATATGACCGCTAGCCCTTTGCGGGGCCCACGGTGCACAGGGAACGGGGCTGGGACGCGATGTATTGAGCTACCTCTTGAACGTCCGATGCCGTAATGGCCCGCGCCTTGCGCAACGATTCTGACTGGGAGGTGAGGGAGCCGCGAATGAGTTCCGCGCTACCGAGACGGTTCATGTGAGAACTCAGATGCTCATTGGAGAAAATGATCTCCGCGCGGATGCGCCGGTAGGCGGATTCCACTTCAGCATCGCTCACCCCGTCCGCGGCAATTTCGTCCAAGCAAGCCCCCAGCAGCGTGGCAACCTCCGCGGCGTTGGGCAGAGCGCACCCCGCATACATTCCGAACATCCCGCCTTCTGGGAACAAGCTGGGGAACGAATACGTGGAGTAGGCCAGGCCCCGTTCTTCACGAATCTTCTGGAACAGACGAGAGGACGTTCCCCCACCGAGGATCGCGTTCATTGTGAAGAGTGCGCGGCGACGTTCATCGAACATATCGAAGCTGGGCATGGAGAGAATCACCGCTGCCTGCTCAACGGGCCGTTCAACGTAGCGCGTAGACGGGGCGGCTGGCACGATCGGGGCGGCGGTACGGCGCGGTTCAGGTTCGGCAGGCCCACTGAGATCCCAGCCTCCGCGTTCTAATTCGCCCTGGACCCGTTCGCACAGCTCATCGTGATTAATGGCACCGGCGGCAGTCACCACCAGTTCGCTGGGGCGATACATACGGGAGTAATGGCCCAGAAGGCTCTGGTTGGCCAGTGCGCTAACAGATTCACGCGTACCGCCCACCGGCCGGCCGAGGGGGTGATCTCCGAACACCATGGACGTGATGTTCTCGTGGGCAACCTCGGTAGCATCGTCGTTGTACATCGAGAGCTCTTCAAGGATCACCCCGCGCTCCATCTCCATGTCCGAGGGGTCAAGGTTGGCGCCTGTGACCATATCGCTCAGGAGTTCTAGGCTGGGTGCCACGTCATTTTCGAAGCAATGGCCGTAGTAGCACGTGTACTGTTTGGCCGTGGCGGCGTTGAAATCTCCCCCAAGATAATCGATGCGTTCGGCGATCTCTCGCGCCCCGCGCGTGCGAGTTCCCTTGAAAAGAAGATGTTCGAGAAAGTGGGTGGAACCACGGGCGTCATCGCCCTCATCGCGCGAACCGGCACCTATCCATAGGCCCATCGTGGTGGAATGGGCATGAGGAATCTTCTCACTCAACACCCTCACGCCTCCGGGCAGGACCGACCTGCGCAGGAGCTTTCCTTCTTCTTCGAGGGCTAAGCCACCCCTCGAAAAGTCAAGATCTAGGGGCATCTCACTGTAATCGACAGATTCACTCACCAGACCAGAATAACGGACACACGCCTGATCTTTTGAGCATTGCGTCTAATCACACGCGAGGGCCCCGATGCAAACATCGGGGCCCTCGTACGCTCGGCAGGTAGTAACCCGCTAGAGCATGCGCTTATTCACTATCCTCGGAGGATTCGTGCGTGCGGCGGCGCTGGCGGGAACCACGGCGTGAGCCGCGCTCCGGGCGCTCACGGCGCGGGCGCTGTTCGGTGTTGGGAGCTTCTTCTTGCTCCGGAGCCTCTTCTTCGCCTTCAACAACCGCGTGCAGGGAAATCTTGCCACGCTGATCCAGTTCGGCAATCTCCACTTCAACACGATCGCCAACGTTGAGAACATCCTCAACATTCTCCACGCGCTTGCCACCAACGAGGCGGCGAATCTGGGAGATGTGTAGGAGTCCGTCGCGGCCCGGCGTCAGCGAAACGAACGCACCGAAGCTGGTTGTCTTGACAACCGTTCCGATGTAACGTTCCCCAACTTCAGGCAGCTGCGGGTTGGCGATGGCGTTGATGGTGGTGCGAGCTGCTTCGGCGGACGTGCCGTCCGAAGCGCCGATGAACACCGTACCGTCATCTTCGATCGAGATGTCTGCGCCAGTATCCTCTTGGATCTGGTTGATCATCTTGCCCTTGGGCCCAATGACTTCGCCGATCTTATCCACGGGGATCTTCACGGAGATGATGCGCGGAGCGGTTTCAGCCATTTCATCTGGGCCATCAATCGCTTCGCTCATCAGATCGAGAATCGCGAAGCGTGCATCACGGGCCTGCCCGAGCGCACCGTCAAGAACGGCGGCGGGGATGCCAGCAAGCTTGGTATCAAGCTGTAGCGCCGTCACGTATTCGCGGGTTCCGGCAACCTTGAAGTCCATATCGCCCAGCGCGTCCTCGGCACCGAGGATATCGGTGAGGCTGACGTAACGGGTTTCGCCATCCACCACGTCTGAGACGAGGCCCATGGCGATGCCGGCAACCGGTGCCTTGAGCGGGACGCCCGCATTCAGCAGGGCCAGCGTGGAGGCGCAAACCGAACCCATGGAGGAGGAACCGTTGGATCCCATGGTTTCGGATACCTGACGAATCGCGTAGGGGAACTCCTCGCGCTCCGGAAGCTGGGACACCAGAGCGATCTCAGCGAGGTGGCCGTGGCCGATCTCGCGACGCTTCGGGGAACCAACGCGACCGGTTTCACCGGTGGAGTAGGGCGGGAAGTTGTAGTGATGGATGTAGCGCTTGCGGGTAACCGGTGACAGGTTATCGAGCTGCTGCTCCATCTTGAGCATGTTGAGGGTGGTGACACCAAGAATCTGGGTCTCTCCACGCTGGAACAGGGCTGAGCCGTGCACACGAGGGATGATGCCTGCTTCGGCGGAGATCGAACGGATCTCAACCGGGCTACGCCCGTCCATACGCACGCCTTCGGTCAGGACATGACGGCGCATGACCTGCTTGAAGTTGGCGTTAACCGCGAGGGCCACCATGTTCTCTTCTTCAGGGAACTGCTCAGCAAGCTCGCTCACCACAGCGGAGGTGAGCTCATTGAGCGCTGCGTCGCGTTCTGCCTTCGCAACGATACCCAAGATGGGCTGGAAGCGATCGCCGACCTGCTTCTCAACCGCGGCGTACTGTTCTTCCGTGTAATCAGGGAAGAACGGGTAATCGCCTGTGGGCTTCGCGAACTCGTTGATGAGCTCCAACTGAGCCTCGCACAGGGTGCGGATGACGGGCTTGGCGGCGTTCAAGCCTTGGGCCACGACATCCTCGGTTGGCTTGGCGCCACCGGCCTTGATGGTGGCATCTGCGTTTTCTGGCGCAGAAGCCTCCACCATCATGATGGCTACATCGTTATCCGTGAGCCGGCCGGCCACGGACATGGAGAAGGTTGCACGGTCCAGCTCGCTCCAATGGGGGAAGGCGATCCACTGGCCGTCAACGAGGGCCATGCGAGTGCCGCCGATCGGACCGGAGAATGGCAAACCGGCGATCGAGGTGGACAGTGAAGCAGCGTTGATTGCCAGCACATCGTACTGATCATCCGGGTGGATAGAGAGGATGGTGGCGACGATCTGGACCTCGTTGCGCATGCCCTTCTTGAAGGCAGGGCGCAGCGGGCGATCGATCTGGCGGGCGGCCAGAATGGCCTCCGTGCCCGGGCGGCCTTCGCGGCGGAAGAACGATCCGGGAATGTTGCCGGCAGCGTAGGAACGCTCCTCAACATCAACTGTCAACGGGAAGAAATCGAAGTGTTCCTTCGGGTTCCTCGAAGCAGTGGTGGCGGAGAACACGGTGGTTTCTCCATCAAGGTAGGCAACGGCCGCACCGTTTGCCTGCTGGGCGAGGCGGCCAATCTCGAAGCGAATGCTCCGGGTGCCGAAAGCGCCGTTGTCAATAACGGCTTCTGAACTATGTACGTCAGGACCCTCCACAGGGACCCCTTTCTTTTCTTGGCACGGCCATCAGTTGAAACCCACGGAATCCCTCCGGAGGACACAACCGACAACCGGACCTTGATCGTCTTGTGGAATACAGGAAACGGCCCGGGCTTGGCCCGGGCCGTCAGTTCGTCAGCGGCGCAGGCCGAGACGAGAAATCAATGAACGGTAACGCTCAATGTCTTCTTCGGCAAGATAAGCGAGGAGCCGCTTACGCTGACCAATAAGAAGCATGAGGCCACGCCTTGAATGGTGATCATGCTGATGGGTGCGGAAATGCTCCGTCAGCTCGCTGATACGAGCGCTCAGCAGGGCCACCTGAACCTCGGGGGAACCGGTATCGCCCTCGTGCGTAGCATACTCAGCGATGATCTTTTGCTTTTCTTCAGGCTTCAGAGCCATGTTTCTCCTTCGAGGTTCGTTGCACGGAGCTCCGGGGCATGTTCTCCCAGGCAATGACGCATCCGTGGCCGATCTGACGGCTCAGCTAGTCTAGCATCGGGCACTACCTGCGAGCTTCGTACCAAGTGTGAGTTTGCCCGCCAAGTAGGCCGATTCATGCCATACAGAAGCCGTATCCCGCGCTAGATGGCGGTGACCTCCGCAGGGTCAACCCGCCCAGCCGTGGGTACACCAAGCGCCAGAGCCGTATTCCTCAGATCCTCATCCATCTGGCAGAGCAGGCCGTCCACGGATTCGAACGAGACCATGGGGCGTAGCCGCCTGATGAAATCTACGGCGACATCCTCCCCGTACAGGTTGAGATCTGCACGCCCCAAAACATGTGCTTCGACCGTGCGCTCGACTCCATCGAACTGCGGATTACTACCAACCGATATGGCCGCCGGCAAGTATTCTGCGGCATTGGTCATCGGCACGTCGCGCACGAGCCACCCCGCGTACACTCCATCGGCTGGGATCTCTCCAAGTTCTTCGCCCTTCAGGTTCGCCGTGGGGAACCCCAACTCCCTGCCCCGCTGGAATCCGTGCACCACCTTGCCACGGAGCCTGTGAGGGCGGCCAAGTACTTCTGCAGCTTTATCCACGTTGCCAACAGCTAAGAGTTCACGCACCCACGTTGAGGACCACCGGCGCCCGGCCGGCTCCCCCAAATCGTTGAGAAGAATGACGTCAAAGCCAAGCGCATGCCCCAGCTCCGTTAGCAGGGCACCATCACCGGCATTATCCTTGCCAAACCGGGCATCCTCCCCCACCACGACGAGGCTCGCATGGAGCTGATCAACCAGCTGGTTGCGCACGAAGGATTCGGCACTCGCCTGAGCATATTCGAGTGTGTAGTGCTGAACGAATACGGCATCGATACCAGCTGCCGCTAGCCGGTCAATACGATCATCGAGCGTAGCCACCAGTTTGACTGGACGATCGGGATTGTGGACGGTTGCCGGATGAGGATCGAACGTCAGCGCCACCGATGTTAATCCGCGCGTTCTAGCGTGACGTACGGTCTCAGCAAGCACCGCATGGTGGCCACGATGCACACCGTCAAAAACGCCGACAGTCACAACGCTCTGGCCAAGATCTGCCGGGATATCCTCTGGCGTGCGCCACACATCAATACTCACTGGTTTACCTTATCGTTTCCGCTATAACTGGTGGACGGGGGTTAGCGAGCCAGCAACAGATCAGGCTTGAGTTTCGTGCCCCGCACAGACACTAGGGCGATTGCCTGCCCGCCGCACATGGCTGCCAGCGGCATATCATCCGTGGCTCGGCCTTCCTGAGCTCGGCCATCTTCGGCCGGCCGTCCAGGAATGAACTGGCCGTGTGCCAGCGCGTTGGCCTCGTCCGGCGTCACCTCCACGCAGCTGAACAACTGCTGGCAGAGTTCGGTCACACTCACGACGGGGAGTGCGTGATCATCTGCCACGACCTGGGCCAGCTGGGCCACGGTGCGTGCCCCGTTAGCCCCCCACGCCCCGACACGGGTGCGCCGTAGCGCCGTCAGGTGTGCCCCCGTGCCCAGAGCCTCACCTAGGTCACGAGCAAGAGCGCGAACGTACGTGCCTGCCGAACACTGCACCACCACGTCCACATCCGCCACCGTGGTATCGCCGTAAGGAACGTGGCGCGGATCGCCCACACGCTCGAATCGTTCAACATGGACGGGGCGGGCGGCCAGCTCTACCTGTTCGCCCTCACGCACGCGCGCGTACGCCCGCTTACCATCAACCTTCACGGCGCTGACAGAGCTGGGGCGCTGAAGAACATCCCCCCGTAGTGGTGCCATCGCGGAATCGATGGCACCGGTCAGAGACGCCCCGTCCAGATTCACTAGCCCTCGCACGGCCACGACATCACCCTGGGCATCCTCCGTGTGAGTCTCTACTCCCAGCCGGATGGTGGCGCGGTATTCCTTATCGGTGCCCGTCACGTACTGCAAGAGCTTCGTGGCCTTGCCAATGCCGATGCACAGGACCCCCGTTGCCATGGGATCCAGCGTGCCAGCATGCCCCACCTTCCGTGTAGCGGCCAGACGGCGCATAGCGCCCACGATGTCATGGCTGGTCACGCCGCCATCCTTATCCACGATGACGAGACCATCACCAGCTGTCACCTGAGCACGGGGCAGTTCACCCCACGGACGGGGCGGGAAGTTGGGCCTGCGTTCACCCATTCTCAGCTCTCGGGGCTGGACAGATCGGAAGGTGTGGCATCGCCGTCGTCGTCAGAAAAACTACCTACGGACGCCTCATCGTCCTCCACCGTGCGATACGGATCGGCCTCCCCCGCCCACGCGGCTCCCTCTGCGGACTTCGCTATCTGCTCATCGCGGAACCGCGCTGCGGTGAGCGCATCCTCGAACGTACGCGCACTTTCCGGAAGCGCATCGGCAACAAACTCAATCGTAGGCGTGAGCCTGAGGCCCAGCTGGCCGCCAACCTGAGAACGGATGTTCCCCTTGGCCGATTGAAGGCCGCGGCGGGCATCCGCCTGACGCTTCTCATCGCCATACACCGTGTAATACACGGTGGCGTGCTGGAGATCACCGGTCACCTTGACATCGGTGATGGTCACCATATCGAGCCGAGGATCCTTCAAACGGGTTGTCACAAGCGAGGCGACGATCTCCTGAATTCGCCCCGCGATACGAGTTGCTCGTGGGTTTGGCATCATGCCACCTTTCAATCGGAACGGCGGGCCACCACTAGGGTAGCCCGCCGCCGAACTTAGCGCGATAGGTTAGTCGCGGGGTTTCTCCTGCATCTCGAAGGTTTCGATAACGTCCCCTTCTTGGATGTCCTTCTGGCCGAGCGTGATACCACACTCGTAACCCTCGCGGACCTCGGTGACATCGTCCTTCTCGCGGCGCAAGGAGGCGATCTCCAGCTCCGGTGCGATAACCACACCATCGCGAACCAAACGGGCCTTGGTGCCCCGCTTGATCGTGCCACTGCGGACGATCGAACCTGCGATGTTGCCGAACTTGCCGGAGCGGAAGACCTGACGAATCTCCGCACTTCCAAGCTGGACTTCCTCGTAGATTGGCTTGAGCATGCCCTTGAGAGCATCCTCTACGTCCTCGATCGCCTTGTAGATCACCGAGTAGAACTTCATCTCGATGCCCTCAGAATCCGCCAGCTCCTGAACACGTTCGGCTGGGCGAACGTTGAAGCCGATGATCACCGCGTTGTCCACCGTTGCAAGGTTGACATCGTTCTGGGTGATGGCGCCAACGCCGCGATGGATAATCTGCAGCTGGACCTCGTCCGACACCTCGATCTCCAAGAGGGACGATTCCAGTGCCTCGACGGAACCGGAAGCATCTCCCTTGAGAATGAGGTTGAGGGTCTGAACCGTTCCTTCCTTGAGCGCCTCGTTGAGGTTCTCAAGGGAAACGCGCTTGCGACGCTTCGCGAGGGTTGCGGACCGCTTGGCGGCTTCACGCTTATCAGCGATCTGGCGTGCCGTACGATCATCGCTTGCCACGATGAAGCTATCGCCTGCCGATGGAACAGCCGACATTCCGAGGATCTGGACAGGACGCGAGGGCCCCGCTTCTTCCACGGTGCCACCCAGCTCATCGAACATGGCGCGGACGCGGCCGTGGGCGGCGCCAACCACCAACGGATCGCCAACGCGCAGCGTGCCCGTCTCCACCAGCGCCGTCACAACCGCGCCGCGGCCCTGATCCAGCTTGGCTTCGATAGCAACGCCGCGAGCAGGCTTGTTCGGGTTCGCCTTCGGATCAACCTCAGCATCGGACGTGTACAGCACGGCCTCGAGAAGATCATCAATGCCGGTACGCTGCTTCGCGGAAATATCCACGAACATCGTATCGCCGCCGTAATCTTCTGCCACCAAACCGTATTCGGTCAGCTGGGCACGAACCTTGGCCGGGTTTGCACCCTCCACATCGATCTTGTTGACAGCTACAACGATCTTGACGCCAGCGGACTGAGCGTGGTTCAACGCCTCAACCGTCTGGGGCATAACGCCATCATCTGCGGCAACCACGAGGATCGCAACGTCTGTGACATCCGCACCACGCGCACGCATCTGCGTGAACGCCTCGTGGCCCGGGGTATCAATGAACGTAATGGCGCGATCCGCACCTTCGTAATCGAGGTGAACCTGATAGGCACCAATATGCTGGGTAATACCGCCGTGCTCCGTTTCCAGAACATGTGCGTGGCGGATCGCGTCCAGCAGCTTGGTCTTACCGTGATCAACGTGGCCCATGACGGTCACAACCGGCGGGCGGGACACCAGATTCTCATCCGGCTCCTTCGCTTCTTCGGCATCCAGATCGATATCGAACTGCTCCAAGATCTCGCGATCTTCGTCCTCAGCAGACATCACCTGAACGTCATAGCCCAGTTCCGCACCCAGCAGCTTGAACGTATCCTCGTCCAGCGACTGGTTGACGGTAGCCATTTCGCCCATACGGAACAGCACCGTGATGAGTGCTGCGGGATCAGCGTTAATCCGCTCAGCGAAATCGGCGAGTGATGCACCCTGGCGCACACGCACCACGGTAGTTCCATCGCCATGAGGAAGCTGAACGCCCTGAACCATGGGGGAATTCTGATTCTCCCATTCTTCACGCTTGGCCCGCTTGGACTTGCGCCCACGAGTGGGGCGCCCTCCCTGACGTCCGAATGCGCCGGCCGTTGAGCCGCCGCGCGACTTCCCGCCGGAGCGAGTGAAACCGCCGCCTGGGCGGCCGCCTCCACGATTGCCGGGGCCGCCGCTTCCGCCACGGCCACGGCCACCGCCGCGGCTCGGAGCAGCTTGCTGCTCCAAATGATTCGGCATCATGTTGGGGCTGGGGCGTGCGCCAGTTGCATTGGGCTTGTTGCCACCACCGGGGCGCGGACCACCTGACTGCGGACGAGGGCCACCGCCCTGTCCGCCGCCTGGACGCGGCATACCCTGATTCGATGCGAACGGGTTGTTGCCCGGACGCCCGCCACCATGGGGCTTGGGGCCGCCTGGACGGGGCATACCCTGATTGGAAGCGAACGGGTTGTTGCCCGGACGCGGGCTAGAGTTACGCCCACCACCGCGCCGGCCATCACGCTGCCCCTGACGGCGATCGTCACGCCCGCCGCGATTGCCCTTCGGGCTGTGCGGCTTCGGGGCGGACTTGGCCGCCGATTGTGCAGCCGATTTTGGCGTCACTGGTGCGCCAGTCGAGCGCTTGGGGTGCGGGGTATCGTGCCCGTGCTCAGAATCGGCCACCGGCTGGGATTCAGCTGGAGCCTGTTCCTTCGGTGCCGGCTTGCTGGACTCGGGCTCCTCAACGGGCTTTTGCTCAGCAGGCTTTTGCTCGGCAGGTTGTTCTGCAGGCTTGGGTGCAGGCTTCGGACCCGGCTTCACGCCAGCCTTCGGCTGGCCACCGGACTTCTTCTGGCTAGGCTGGTCAGCCTTCGCCACCTGATCTTCGGAAGCCTGCTTCTTTGCCGCTGGCTTCTTGGTAGAAAGCTCAGGATGAGCCTTCATATATTCGTGTGCTTTACGCACAACGGGCGCCTCAATTGTCGAGGACGCCGATTTAACAAACTCTCCGGATTCCTTGAGCACTTCGAGTAACTTCTTACTCGTAATGCCCAATTCCTTCGCGAGCTCATGAACGCGTACTTTGGCCACAGTTCTCCTTCTTAGGGGTCTGCGCCACGCGTCAGACCCTTATTGCTGGCAGCTCATCGCTGGGTACTCATTGGGTGCCCATCGGGTTCCTACCCGCTTTCTTTACTCGGGTCAGTTCAGGTGTTTGTGCACCTGAACTCTTGTCTTCTAGCCACTGACGTACCGGATCACTATCGAGCCCTCCACGGCGGAACGCCCGATCAAATGCGTGAATCTGTATCGCCCGGTTCAGGCAACCTAGATCCGGATGGATCCACGCACCTCTCCCGGCACTGCCGCCTTTCTCATCTACCTGACACGTAGTGTGAGTGGCAACAACTCTGACTAAATTTGTCGCGGCATCCAGTTGGCGGCAGCCCACACATGTGCGCGGGTTTTGAGTCACGAGGAATCCCACCTGCCTGTAATGCCCTAAGTATCTTAACGTGTTAACACAGAAAATGCCCATGCCAGAGCGCAATGTCACTCACGGCACGTCCGAACCGCCCTAAAGTTCCTCGGCTTCTTCCGGATCTTGGGCCTCTTGGGTCTCTTCGGCCAGTGGATCCTCGGACTTCTTCCGGATATCGATCGACCATCCGGTGAGCTTAGCGGCCAGCCGGACGTTCTGTGCTTCCTTGCCGATGGCAAGCGAGGTTTGCTCATCAGGCACGATGGCACGTGCCTGGCGTTGATCACGGCTGAGGATATCTACCCGCAGAACCCGTGCTGGTGACAAAGAAGCGGCGATGAACTTGGCGATATCGTCATCGTAATCCACGATATCGATCTTCTCCCCGTTCAGCTCCGTGGTGATAGCACGCACGCGCTGGCCGTTGTGTCCAATGCAGGCTCCCTTGGGGTTGAGATCGGATTCACTCGTCCAGACGGCCACTTTCGAACGATGGCCGGCCTCACGCGCAAGAGCAACAACCTCAACGCTTCCATCTTGAATCTCCGGGACCTCCTGCTCGAAAAGCCTCCGAACAAAATCCGGATGGCTTCGAGACAGCCGAACGGTGGCACCGCGTGGGTTCACCGCGACCTCCAAGACGAGGGCCCGCAGATGATCGCCATGGCGGAAGTGTTCAGTGGGGACCTGTTCTTCCGAACGCAGGATGGCCTCATGTTCACCAACATCCACGCGGATATCGCGTGATTCACCGCGCGGGCCACTCTGCTGGACAATGCCGGATACGATCTCGCCCTGCTTGCCCTTGAAGGAGCCAAGTACACGGTCCGATTCTGCATCGCGTAGCCGCTGAGCAATAATGGACTTCGCGGTAGCCGTGGCGATACGCCCGAAATCTCCCGGCGTATCATCGAATTCTCCGATGGCAGCGCCCTCTTCATCAACTTCCGGCGCCCATACGGTGACTTTGCCGGTTGTTCGATCCATCTCAACTCGGGCATTGTGGATCGCGCCGGGAACGCGCTGATAGGCGTGCAGCAGCGCATCTTCGATTGCCTCGACCAGAACGTCAACGCTAATTCCCAGTTCGCTCTCGACAATGCGGAGCTCATTCATCTGAATATCCATGGCGTTCTCCTAGCCTTCCGAGTCCGCTTTCGCGCTGCCCAGCTCAACCTGAACCCGTGCGCTCGCTATATCTGACAACGAACAAGTATATGTGCCTTCTTCCCCGTTCAGGTGAAGAGTATCGCCTTCGATCGCTTCCAGCCTAGCGGTGCTGGCTGTTCCATCCGTGCCGCGAATGGACAGAAGGCGGCCAACTGACCGGGAAAAGTGCCGCGGTGTGGTCAGCACTCGATCCGCGCCCGGCGTGGAAACCTCGAGCGTGTAGGCGCCTTCAACGAGGTCAACATCATCAAGACGCGCAGAGATAAGACGCGAAACTTCTCCCAGCGCATCCGAATCCACTCCTCCGGGACCATCCGGGAGGTCCACCACAACTTTGACAACCGCCCGGTTGCCAGCCCGTCCTACCTTCACCGATTCCAGAAAAAGCTGCTGTTCGGCAACGATCGGCTCAACGGCACTGGTGATAAGGGAGGACAGTTCCGGATTATCACGATTCGTATCGCGCCGTGATCGATGCCCGGAGCTCTGTTGGTTTCGATTTCGCTGTGAGGACTTTGCCATGGCTCAAGACTACCCGCCCTCATACCCCGCTCCACAATGCACCGCGGTGACCACAGTGAACGCAACACGCACAGGCCACACGCCGCGTCATGAACCATAAGGTTCTCGTGGCAAAATGGCACCATGGAGCAAACGCAGGTGTCCACACCTAAGTTCATCGGAGGAGCCTTCATTGGCGTTGCCATTTTCAGTGGCGCGATCATCGCCATGGGTGGGCAACTGGAGAATGCTGATCTCACCCCTGATGCGCCAACGGCCGAACAGGAAGCGCGCCAGAATCTCGCAGTTCAAGCGCACCGGATCAGCGCGTCGAGCGAAGTCCTTCTGGCAGACGCGCCAGATTCCGCTGAGCTTGCCGCGATTCACGACGCTTCGGTGAGCTACGAGCAGCAGCTTGGTGGTGTGTGGATTCCATGGCCCTCCGGAGCCCCAGAGGGGTACACCAATCCCCCGCTGAGCACGGATCCCCCGGCAGAGATCGATGAGGAAGCTCTGCTTGCCGAACTCCAAGACTTTTCACAGGCCTCACTTGACGCGGCGGAGGGATTGGCGCCCGCTGACCGGCCCACCACCCTATCGATGTCCCTCGGCTCCCGGCTCCTCGGCGCGAACTACGCCCAGGCCGTTGGGCTGGATACCCCCATGTGCGGCGCGGCCGATCCCGTCCTTGCCGGGCGGGCCACCACCACTCCCGAGATGCTGAACATCGCGGATTCATCGCGTCAATGGATAGAAACTGACACCGCCCGCATGGATCCAAACGCACGTGAGGCTCAGGTGGAACGGATTGCGGCGATCGACGCCTACATTGAAGCAGTTCTCGAAAACGACGTCCCCGATCACCGAGAGGCCTTCGCGGCCTACCCCTCACTGTCAGAAGGGGAAACCTATACCCAGGTGGGCCTAGAGAACCTGACCGGCTTGCTCATCACTGTCGCAGCCGATTCCCCGTCAGCCGAAGAACGCGAAGCAGTGATCTCCCTGAGTTGCTCGCTCTATGTGACATCTGCAGAACGAAACGCCGCGCTTCCATTCCCCGGCGTGGAATCAGCCAACTAACGAAAGCGCGGCGCTGGCGCTGGCGCGCCTATCGCGTCCTAAACTCTGCAAATCGGGCAACAGCTTCGTCCACTGCCACCTCTTCACGCTCCCCTGAGCGGCGGCTACGGAGTTCGACCTTGCCTTCGGCCAAGCCCCGGCCAACGACAATGCCGTACGGTACGCCAAGAAGCTCAAAGTCCTTGAACTTCACACCGGCAGAGACCTTCTGGCGGTCATCCACAATCACCTCGATGCCCGCGGCTTCAAGATCACCGGCAAGCTCCTCTGCCTTGTCAAAGAGCTCCTGACCCTTGCCGGTCACGAGGATCTGCACCGTTGCCGGAGCAATCTCTTCGGGCCACACAAGCCCGGCATCATCGTGGTTGTACTCCGCGAGGGCAGCCAGCGTGCGCGTGACCCCCAGCCCGTAGGAGCCCATGGTGACAATCTGGCTCTTGCCGTTGTGATCGAGCACCTTGAGATCAAGGGCCGCCGAATACTTGCGCCCCAACTCGAAGATATGCCCAAGTTCGATGCCTCGAGCAATTTCGAGGGGACCAGAACCGTCCGGCGCCTCATCACCTTCGCGGACCTCAGCAGCCTCGATCACACCATCGGCTTCAAAATCGCGTCCATACACCAGATTGAATACATGAGTGTTTTCCTTGTTGGCCCCCGTGATCCATGCCGATCCGCGCGCTACGTGGGGATCCAGCAGGTACCGCAAGACGGCCGGATTGTCCTCATCCCGGCGCTCGCTCTGCGGGCCAATCACCTCCGGGCCGATGTAGCCGGCCACAAGTTCCGGAAATGCCGTCAGATCCTCCGGCGTAGCCATATCCACTTCCGCAGGCGCCAACGAGGCTTCCACTCGCTTCATATCCACATCACGATCGCCCGGCAGGCCAATGATGATCAGCTCTCGATCACCCTTGGGGGAAACAGCAGTGACAACAACGTTCTTCAAGGTATCGCTCGCCTGCCACGGGGCGCCTGGACGGGGCCGAAGATCGTTGGCCACCTGAACCAGTGTGTCGATCGTGGAAGCATCGGGGGTATCAACGGCCTCGGACTGGGGCACCTGCGAGGCATCGATTTCTGGCACCGGCGGCGTTGTGACCGCCTCCGTGTTCGCCGTGTAGCCACCGGGCGAACGCACGAAGGTGTCCTCACCGATCTCACATGGGAACAAGAACTCTTCGGACCGAGAGCCACCCATCGCGCCTGACATGGCGCGGCAGATCGCAATTGGCAGGCCAAGCCGTGCAAAGATCTTCTGGTAGCTCGCCCTCATTGTGAGATAGGTGGCGTCTAGGCCGTCGTCGTCGATATTAAACGAATAGGCGTCCTTCATCACGAACTCGCGCCCACGAATTACCCCGGCGCGAGGCCGCGCCTCATCGCGATACTTCGTCTGGATCTGATACAAAACCGCTGGAAGATCCTTGTACGAGGAATACAGGTCCTTCACCAGCAGGGTGAACATCTCCTCGTGGGTGGGGGCCAGAAGGTAATCGGCCTCCTTGCGATCCTTCAGCTTGAAGACGGTGGGACCATACTCAGTCCAGCGGTTCGTTGCCTCATACGGTTCGCGGGGAAGAAGCGCCGGGAAGATGACTTCCTGCGCGCCGGCCGCGTCCATCTCTTGGCGGACAATGGCCTCCAACTTCCGCAGGACCTTCAAACCCAACGGTAACCAGGTGTAAATTCCCGGAGCGACACGCCGGATATAGCTGCCCCGTACGAGGAGCTTATGGCTGGCAACCTCTGCATCGGCGGGATCCTCGCGCAGGGTACGGACAAATAGCGTAGACATTCTGAGCACGGCACTAGCATACTCAACACCGGCGTATTACCTAGCAACGGGCCACGGGAGAGGTTTTGCCACGGGGCGGCTTACAGGAGCACCGTCGCCCACTCATCCACGATGCGGAAGCCAACGCGCTGATACACCTTGACGGCGGCTTCGTTGTAATCATTGACGTACAGGGAAACCGTCGGAGAAAAGGTGGCGCGCACCTGATCAACAACGGCCGCCATGGCCGCACCGCCAATGCCGCAATTTCGCTGATCGGGGGCAACCCACACGCCTTGAATCTGAGCGACTCCCCCAGCGAGCGCCCCCACGTCCGCCTTGAACACTACGCGTGAACCCGGCCGATCCAGCGCCGGGCCCATCACCACATACGTCATGCCGTTGCGGATGAGACGCGAGGCCCGCCCAGCATACGAGCCCCCGAACGTCGTGGGATCGTAGCCCACTTCCTCGGTAAACATCGCGACGGAGGCGGGCAACACCAAGCCGTCCTCCGCCGGGCGCGCGGGCCGTACTGCCGGATCGGGTTCCAACAGCGGAGGATGATCAATCACCATGGAATACTGGCGCGGCCGCACTTCACGCGCGGGGCCCCATGGATACTCCAAAAGATCCCACAGGTTAAGAACCTGATCCGCTGGGCCTACGAGCGAGCCAGCCAGCTTGCCGTGCCCCAGCACTGTGTCCGCCAAGCTTTCGAGGCCATCACGATCAAAACCGAGTGGAATGAGGTTCCCGCCGTCCCACGCCAGCGCGTTGATGTCCCGGGTGCCGGGCTGAAGATGAACCAGAGCGCTGGAGGGGCCAATCCCCATCCTGTCAATGTTGGCACGGGCAAGGACAGAGTTGACGGGATCCTTGTTGAGAAATGCAATCGCCTTTGCCTTGTCGGACCCGTAGAGCCGGCGTAGCGCTGTGGTAGATCTACTCGGCCAACGCATGAAACTCCGATCCGTCAGTTAGCGGTGTTCTTAGTAGAGCCGTATCCGCGCCCCTGTGGCGCTCAGTACGTCACCACCTGAGCTCCCTGACCATCGCTCTCCTCATCCATATCTTCCGCCATCTCGTTGGCGTAACGCAGCAGCGTCTCAACAATCACTTCTTCGCGGACGGTTTCAACAACCTTGCCGCGAACGAAGATCTGTCCTTTGCCGTTGCCGGATGCGCAGCCAAGATCCGCCTCGCGGGCCTCACCTGGGCCGTTGACAACACAGCCCATGACGGCCACGCGGATCGGGGCCGTAATGTCCTTGAGGCCTTCTTCTACCTTCTCGGCAAGCTCCCACACGTCAACCTGTGCCCTGCCGCACGACGGGCAGGAAACGATTTCCATCTTCCGCGGGCGCAGGCCCATGTACTCCAGAATCTTGCTCCCCACCTTGACTTCCTCGACGGGCGGGGCGGAGAGGGACACACGAATCGTATCGCCGATTCCCTCCGAGAGAAGAGCTCCGAAGGCGCTGGCAGACTTGATGGTGCCTTGGAAGGCGGGGCCGGCCTCAGTCACGCCAAGATGTAGCGGCCAATCGCCCTGCTCCGAGAGCTGGCGGTAGGCCTCCACCATGGTCACCACGTTGTGGTGCTTAACGGAGATCTTGAAATCGTGGAAGCCCTGCTCCTCGAATAGGCTGGCCTCCCACACCGCGGATTCCACGAGGGCCTCCGGGGTGGCCGAACCGTACTTCTTCAGAAGGCGCGGATCCAGCGAACCGGCATTGACCCCGATGCGCAGTGACACGCCGTGATCGCTTGCGGCCCGGCAGATTTCTCCCACGCGATCATCAAACTTGCGGATGTTGCCCGGGTTAACGCGAACCGCTCCACAGCCGGCCTCGATCGCGGCAAAAACGTACTTGGGCTGGAAGTGGATATCGGCAATCACCGGGATTCGGGACTGCTTCGCAATGATCGGCAGCGCCTCGGCATCCTTATCGGTGGGGCAGGCAACGCGAACAATATCGCAGCCGGCAGCAGTCAGCTCAGCTATCTGCTGCAAGGTGGCACCGATGTCATGGGTTTTCGTGGTGGTCATGGACTGCACCGAAATGGGCGCATCACCACCCACTGCTATATCCCCAACGTGGATCTGACGGGTTTTCTTTCGCGGCGCGAGCACCTGAGCCTCAGGGCGCAAGGTCGGCATTCCTAGAGCAACACTCACGCGCTCCAGTATTCCACTTTGTGAGCCCCGTGGGGAGTACTGGTGTTGTGAACTCGCCCAAGGTCTCATGTGCGAGGCGTTGTTCCAGCCCACCGCCCGCGCTGGCTTGCTCTAGAACACGGGGTTCACGATGTCAGCAATAATCAGCAAAACCGTCATCACAATGAAGAGGGATGCCACCACGTAGCCCAGTGGCATCAGGCGCGCGATGTCCACGGGGCCGGGGTCAGGTTTCCCTGCAAGCTGAGCGATCTTGCGGCGGGCCCCCTCATAGGCGGCGCCCACGATGTGGCCTCCGTCCAGCGGGAGTAGGGGCAGAAGATTGAAGAGGAATAGGCTGATGTTGAGGGACGCAATGAGGAGGAGCAGATCGCCGATGCGCGCCGAAAGGCCGTAGGCATCGTGTTCGGTGCTGGTAATCGAGCCAGCGAGATCCGCGGCGCCCACGATCCCCATGACGCCGCTTTCAGACCGGTCAGCGCCGGTAAACAGGCCGGCGGCGGTATCCCACAAATCCGCCGGGAGTTTCACAATCACGTTCGCCGTTCCCGCCGTCAGGTCCCACAGCTGCGCGGGGATCTGCGTGATCGGGATTCGTTCGTGTTCGTATCCCGGTCCGATACCAACATAGGGCTTTTGTTCGGTGAGGGTTTCTCCGGAATCATCGGTAACGATGGCACCATTTTCGTCGACGACGGGGCGTTCCGTGACCGCGGGAGTCACGGTGAGAGTGACCTGTTCTGACTCTCGCTCCACAATGACTGTGGCCGGTTCCGTGCCTGATGAGGCGATGGCCTGCTGGACATCGGTCCAGCTATTGGTGGGGGTTCCACCCCAGGAGAGCACAACATCGCCCGGCAAGATCCCGGCTTGGGCTCCCGGGGCTTGCGGATCATCTTTCTCGCAGGTGTCCGTATCCGCGATACACGTACTGACCGTTGAGATCTGGTTGGACGGGACAAGGGCACCGATGCCCGACATGACGATGGCAAGCAGCACCCCGGCAATGAACAGATTCATGACGGGGCCGCCGAACATGATGACAAGGCGTTTGGCCGCGCTCAATCGCCAAAAGGCATGCGGTTCTTCCTCAGGGGTGAGCTCCTCGCCGCTGGCGCGGCGCACCTCCTCGGCAATCGTCACCTCGCCCTTGCGGTTGACCTGTGTGCGGCGGGCGTTTCCCGGCCACACCATGCCGGCAATGCGTACATAGCCGCCGAGAGGGATGGCCTTCAGCCCATATTCTGTCCCATTCTTGGTGGTGGACCAGATGGTTGGGCCGAATCCAATAAAGTACTGGGGAACCTTGGCCCCGAACTTCTTGGCTGGGACCAGATGCCCCACTTCGTGCAGCCCAACTGAAACCAGCAGTCCAACGATCAATAAAAGGATTCCGGGAAGCGATCCCACTATCTAGCCTCCCCGCTATCTGCGCTGTGCCATCACCTCATGGGCACGCACCCGCGCCCACTTCTCGGTGCCAAGCACCGTTTCCACATCGAGAGTGCCCCGGGGAGCTGAGAATTCACTCAGAATCTCGGCCACGGTTGCTGTGATTCCCAGATAGGGCAGCTCGCCGGCCAAGAAGCTGCCCACGCATTCTTCGTTGGCGGCGTTCAGTACGGCCGGATGGAGCGGGGAGGCGGCCACCGCATCCCGTGCCAAGGAGACGGCTGGGAACGTCTCATGATCGAGCGGTTCAAAGTTCCACGCAACCGGGCTATCCCACGCATTCGGCACGCTCACGGCCTCTAGGCGCTCAGGCCACGAAAGCCCGAGAGCAATGGGCAGGCGCATATCCGGAGGGGAGGCCTGAGCGATCGTTGCACCGTCAGTAAACTCCACCATCGAGTGGATCACCGATTGGGGATGGACCACCGGCACAATGCTTTCGGGGGCAATATCGAACAGGTATGCGGCTTCGATCAGCTCCAGTCCCTTGTTCATCAGGGTCGAGGAGTTGATAGTAACAACAGGGCCCATGGCCCACGTGGGGTGGTTGAGTGCATCGGCGGGAGTCACATCGGTGAGCTGCGATGCGTTGCGCCCGCGGAACGGGCCACCGGAGGCGGTCAGGATAATACGCTTGACCTCGCTCGCACCGTCCTGTTCCACCGAACACAGGCCACGATGGTGGATCCCAGACCGCAGCGATTGCACAATCGCCGAATGTTCAGAATCTACGGGAACGATTTGGCCAGGACGCACCATCGCGTCCGAAATGAGTCCACCTCCCACAACCAGCGATTCCTTGTTGGCCAGTGCCAGTGTTGCGCCACTGGAGAGTGCGGCGAGGGTTGGGCGCAGGCCCACGGAGCCCGTGATTCCGTTGAGTACCACGGTGGACCCGGGATCGGAGCTGCGGTCTTGCCCAGCCCCACCTGCCAGATCGGCCATCGCATCGGGGCCGGCTATGATCTGGATTCCGCTGCCTGTCAGAAGCTGTTCGAGTTCTTCCTTGCCGCTCGGATCGGCAATCCCGACGATCGGAACAGAGAATTCCTTGGCTTGGCGGGCCAACAGCTGGACGCTTCCGCCCCCTGCCCCAAGGGCCAATACCGTGTAACGGTCGCGATTGCGTCCGATCACATCAAGGGCTTGCGTACCAATCGATCCTGTTGAACCGAGGATGACAACCCCACGGGTTGCGGGTAATCCAGTCACTGCTTGTCCACCAATTCCGCCAACTCCACTAACGTTTCTACTCCACCGAAACCAGCACGGTAATCGCGCGCTCGATGTACACATCCACTACTGCGGCATCGTAGGCCTTGCTGTCTTTAGCTTGCTCGAACAGGGAATCGCGCAGTTCCTTGGAGGAGAGCGCACGCTTTCCGTCAAAGTACTCCATCAGGCGATCCATCAGTTCGTCAACGTCACTCTTGCTGTATCCCCAGCCTGAGGCATCGGCAAAGCGAGCACCTTGCTTTCGTAGGAGGCGCGGGTACAGGCTCTTGGCATCCTCATAGGTCTTGTTGAGCCATGTGGCCTCACCGCGCTGGCGCACCACTTTGGCCCGCCTGCGCTGGATGAATGCCGCTTCGAGCCGGTCCAATGCCGCGTCCACTAGAGCGGGATCGTACCCGTGGCGCACACGTGAAAAGCCCGCGTTGCGGACTGTCTGCTCGTTGAAGTCAGCCGCTCCCTTATCCGAGTAGGCGTCCTTCGCCTTCCTCAGAAATTCGTCAACTTCATCCGTGGCGTATCCCCACCCAAAGCGGCCAACACGTGTGAACGTGTCTTCACTCATCAGCCTCTCGCTCCTCCACATCGTTTATGGCGGCCATTACCCGCTCTGCTGCAGCGGCGGCCTTCTTTGCCCGGGCCGAATTCCCTTTGACCTCAGCCGCGAGTTGGCCACATGCACCATCAATGTCCGATCCGCGTGTATCCCGAATGGTTGTGGGGATACCCGAGGCTTCCAGCGTATCAACGAAAACACGTTGGGTTTGGGGCAGGCTCGCCGTCCAAATGGATCCGGGGGTGGGATTAAGCGGAATGGGGTTGACGTGCACCCAACCCCGCCCACGTGAGTTGAGTTCGTCAGCCAAGAGCTGGGCACGCCACTGGTGATCATTCATGTCTTTGATCAACGCGTATTCGATTGATACGCGCCGTCCAGTTTTCTCAAAGTATCGGCGTGCCGAATCTAGGAGCTTTTCCACGTTGAACCGTGAGTTCAGCGGGATAAGCGGATCGCGCAGACCATCGTCCGGAGCATGAAGGGACACTGCCAGAGTCACGGGCAGCCCCTCGTCTGCCAGCTTGTTGATGAGAGGCACCATGCCTACCGTGGAAACGGTGACGCCACGGGCCGAGATTCCGAGTCCCGATGGGGCTGGCTCAATAATCCTGTGAAGTGCGGCCTGAACCTGACGCCAGTTCGCCAGAGGCTCCCCCATCCCCATGAACACGATGTTCGACAGGCGAACGGGGCCACCTTCAAGGTCACCTGATTCAGCGGCCACCATCCCCAAACGCACCTGTTCAACGATTTCGGCTGTGGACAGGTTACGTGTGAGCCCGCCCTGCCCCGTTGCGCAGAATGGGCACGCCATGCCGCACCCAGCTTGGGAGGAGATGCAGAGCGTTGCCCGCCCGGGGTAACGCATGAGGACGGTTTCCACCATCGCACCGTCAAACATGCGCCATAGAGACTTAATGGTCCGGCCCTGATCGGCACGCAGATCGCGCACCTTTGTCAGAAGCGGGGGCAGGAAGTTCTCCACGATCTGTTCCCGCGAGGAGCTAGGCAGATCGGTCATCTCATCCGCCGTGGCCTCGTGGCGTTCAAAGTAATGGCGGGACAGCTGATCGGCGCGGAAGGCCGGAAAACCAGCCTCTTTCATCGCCTTTTTGCGCGCCTCAACCGTTAGGTCTGCGAGGTGCGTAGGTGGCTTTCCCTTGCTGGCAGGCTTCATGGTGAAGACGGGCATAGGCCCCGACTCCACAGTGGGCATGACCTGCCGCGTGGCAGCATTCGGATACTTCGGTGAATTCATAGCCCTGCTATTGTCCCATGTAACCGCGGGCAGCGGGGTGTGGCAGTGCTCCTACCCGCGCCGGCTACCACGCCATGATGAGGTAGCAGAACGGCGCCCACATCAAGATGGAATCCAGACGATCCATCATCCCGCCGTGCCCGGGAAATATGGAGCCCATGTCCTTGACGCCAAGATCGCGTTTCAGGAGTGATTCGGCCAAATCGCCGATGGTGGCACACGCGGCGGCAACCCCAGCCACGATGCATGCCACGTACCACGGACGATCAAGGACGCCATAGACCAGAACGAAGGCAACGGCCAGAGCACACACCAGCGATCCTGCGAACCCCTCCCACGATTTCTTCGGCGAAATCGTGGGGCTCATCGGGTGTTTACCCCACAGCACGCCGAACGCCCAGCCACCCGTATCGTTGGCCACCGGCATCAAAATCAGGAGTGCCACCATCCACGCGGGCTGCTCCAAGAACGCGAGTGCCACAGCGAAGCATCCCAGAAGCGCAATCCACGCCAGAGCGAAGATTGCCGCCATCACATCGCGCGGAGCCCGCTTCGATCCGTCAAGCACACACCATAGGAACACAGCCGCGATTGATAGGAGGAAGGCGATGAGCCCGCCGCCTAGCCCTTCGTACCACGTTGCCACCACCATGGTGAGGGCGCCAACCCACAGTGGAACAATGGGGATGCGAACGTCACGCGCAAGGAAGGCACCGGCTATCTCCCACAGCCCGATGCACACTGCCACAGCCACGAGGACGGCGAACAGTTCAAATTTCCACACGACGGACAAAGCCACGAGTGCCAGCAGCACGAGAGCTGTTGGCACCGCGGCCCGAAGGTTCCGCCCCGCCCGTGATGTGGATGCGGCGGGAGGTTGTGGAGGATGTGGGGCGAGCCGGTCAATCACCGATCGCTCGCCATCGTTCTTCTCCACGCACTACACCTCGAGGAGGTCCTTCTCCTTGGCCTCAAGGAGCTTGTCCACTTGATCGACGAAGCGCTTGGTCTGCTCTTCCAGCTCGGCTTCGCCGCGCTTGACATCGTCTTCTCCGGCGTCGCCGTCCTTCTTGATCTTGTCCAGCGCTTCCTTTGCCTTGCGGCGAATCGAACGGATCGAAATCCGGGCGTCTTCCGCCTTGCTGCGCGCCATCTTCACGTAGTCTTTGCGGCGCTCTTCTGTCAAGGATGGCAGAACACAGCGGATGACGTTGCCATCATCGGTTGGGTTCACTCCCAGATCGGCGGCGCGAATCGCCTTGTCAATGGCGGGCATCGCCGTGCGGTCAAACGGGCTGATCAGCACCGTACGTGCCTCCGGAACTGTCACCGAAGCCAGCTGCTGGAGGGGTGTTGGTGCGCCGTAGTAGTCCACGAGGATCGGCGTGAACATGCCGGCGCTTGCACGTCCGGAGCGAATGTTCGTGAAATCGTGGCGGGCCACGTCAATGGCCTTTTCCATCTTGTCCTCGGCTTCGAGGAGCTCGTCTTCAATCATTACTTCTCTTCCTCCTGCTTATCTTCTGTGACAAGCGTACCGATCTTCTCGCCACGAAGGGCGCGAGTGACATTGGTTGATTCTCCCATGCCAAAAACGCGCATGGTCAAATGGTTGTCGCGGCACAGCGAGAACGCGGCGGCATCAACCACGCGAAGCCCCTGTGCCAGTGCCTGACCGTAGGTCAACTCGTCAAGCTTGACGGCGCTAGGATCGAGCTTCGGATCTGCGCTGTACACCCCGTCCACGCCGTTCTTGCCCACGAGGATCTCATCGCAGTGCAGTTCAAGGGCACGCTGGGCGGAAACCGTATCGGTGGAGAAGAAGGGCATGCCCGCTCCGGCGCCGAAAATGACAACCCGGCCCTTTTCCAAGTGCCTGATAGCGCGCAGCGGAACATAGGGTTCGGCAATTTGAGTCATCTGAATGGCGGTTTGGACGCGAGCGGGTGTTCCCGCCTTCTCAATGAAATCCTGAAGGGCAATGGCGTTCATGACCGTGCCGAGCATGCCCATGTAATCGGCACGCGCACGATCCATCCCCCGTTGCTGAAGCTCTGGGCCGCGGAAGAAGTTTCCCCCGCCCACCACGATGGCCACTTGCACGCCGTCGTCTACAGCTTCCGAAATCTCTTCAGCTACCCGTGTCAGGACATCAGCGTCAAGTCCAACGGCTCCGCCCCCAAACATTTCCCCAGAAACTTTGAGGAGAACGCGCCTCACTTGGTCCTTGTTATGATCGCCTAGTACTGAACTCACGGGCTGATTCCTTCCATGTGGGATAACGCCGGGGAGCAAATGCCCGTCCGTAACCTTACCAGTGAGCGGCGGCCCGTCCCTACTAACGCCAAACGTCCAGAATCCGCTCTTCGTCAAGATCTCGCATGTAATGCAAGGGATCCACGCCGCTTTCGAGAACGTAATCGGTCAGCAACTCGCGCACAACCTCGCACAACTGGGCCCCGTCCCACGGTTTGGCAACGTAATAATCCAGATGCGCCTTGTTGACGGCCCGCACCGTATCGTCCAGAAAGGCCTGGCCTGTCACCAGTATCTTTTTGGCATCGGCCACGCGCTCATCTTCTGAGATGGAAATCAGGAAGTCCACTCCATCACGCCCTGGCAGGCGGTGATCCGAGAGCACCAGAGCAAGCTCGTCCTCTGAATCGATGAGTTCCTCAAGCACATCCCATGCTTCATCGAACGTCTCCGCAGCTTCGATGTTGAATCGATCCGCAAAAGCCTGAAGATCGCGTTCCAGCGCGTGGCGCACTTCCGGTTCATCCTCAAGAATGAGAATTGTTAACGTCATCGAGGCCTCCTCGCCCTTCCTGTCCGCTCAATCGTCTGACTCCACGAAAGTCTAGATCATGGATCACCTAGGCATATGAGACTTTAGATTACTCCGAGCAGGTTCCACACATGGGGCATGACGAACGCTAGGAGAATCACCCCGACGCCCCCAATAACCAGCCCCACCTTGACCATGTCGCCAGTACGAACGGAACCTGTGGAGTAGGCGATGGCATTCGGCGGTGTGGAGATGGGAAGCAGTACTCCCATCGAGCAGGCAAGTGCTACCACCATGGCAATCTGGGCGGTGGTGCCGTCCAACCCAGAGGAGATGCCAATCGCCATCGGAATCAGCAGATTGGCTGCAGCGGAGTTGGAGAGGAATACGCCAAGAAGGGCTGTGACGCCCGCAAGCGCCAGGAAAATCACGGCGGAAGGGATCCGCCTGCCAATTGATCGATCCGATGAGCCAGCTATCGAGCCCCGATCCCTACGCCGCTACCGAGCGCAATGCCACCAGCAACCAGCCAGAGGATGGGCCAATCGAGTTTACGGACATCGTCACCGTTCATCACGCCCAGCATGAGGAGCGCCACGACGGGAAGGAAGCCCACGGTATTTGATGACACCCCGTGCAGCGGCTCAGTCATCCACAGCAAGATCGTGGTGATCGCTACCACGTAGAACGCGATAGCCTTCTTGGAGGTGTTGAACTTGGCCGTTGTATCGACGTCAAGAGTGAGGTCCGCCGGAATAAACGTAAAGGCAATGAATGCCCACACGGCCGCCATCATGACGATCGCCAACGGGATAGCGGCAATCATCCATTCCACGAACGTGATGTGAATTCCGTTGTTCTGGAGTGCCGCCAGCGCAATCGCGTTGGGAGGCGAGCTCACCGGCGTGGAAATGCCACTCACGTTGGCCGCCGCCGGTATGGAAAGCGCCAGCCCCGCACGCGCCTTCCCTTCTGGTAGCGCCCTCATCACCCGGATCACCACGGCGAACATCGCGGCTGTTGTGGCCGTGTTGGACATGAACATTCCCAGCACCGCCGTGATGAGCATGACCCCAAGCACCGTGAGTCGTGCGCTTTTGAGGAACGGCCGCAAAAGCACGGAGGAGAGCGCACGATCAACTTTGAACTTGGCCGCGCAGTCCGCCAGAAGGAAGCCCCCCATGAACAAAATGATGACGGGGTTGGACAGCGAGTTGAAGAACGTTTCTGCCGCAGGCGCCGATTCGTCCACTGACAGTATCGCCTGATCGGAAATGAGCATCACTTCCGCGAAGATCACTCCCACCGCCGTAGCGTAGAGCGGCACCGCTTCCGTAGCCCAGAGCAAGATGGCGGCAACGAAGATTCCGAGCATCCGCTGTCCCGATTGATCGAGCCCCGGTATGTCAAGAACTAGCGTCAGAACCAGGGCAATAACAGCGCCCACACGTCCGAAAAGCTGGGCGGGCGATACGCGGGACTTCTTCCGCATTTTCTTGATTCTTTGCCGCGTACTGATTTCCGCTTCACCCGTACGGTGCCCACCGGAACGCCTGCGCCGTAGCCCCTTGAATGGTCCAGTGCTAGCTGACGCTTCAGTCCGTTTTCCGCCGCCGGCGCTACTTTTCGAGGGCACATTGCGATCGGGAGTGGGCGGGGGGCTTGACGTCATTGCGTGTGTCATCCTCGTATTGGCGGTGTTCGGCCACTTCGTAGTGTACCCGACCGATATGTCGCTACGATTGGAGGTTGGTCCCGGCAAGACGAGGGACGACGACGGATCACTCCTCCGCCGCCGCCCCGTCTATCTATCACCGTGCAATGAGGTTCTCTACCAAACGCCGATTATGTTCCACCATGCGATCCCGATGGTCAACCAGATAACGAGGTGCATGACCCCGATGATCAAACCGTTGATCCACCATGCGCGCAGTTCAACATAACCCGATCCGAAGTAGATCGGAGCTGGCCCATTTCCATAGTGAGTCAGACACCCCATGATCGTTGGAAGTACACCGAGGAACACGACCAGAGGCACGCCGGGCAACCCCAGCGCCAGCCCCACCGCTAAGAACACGGCAAACATGGACGCTGCGTGAGCGGTGCCGGAGGCAAAGAGATAATGCGATAGTGCGTACACCGCCGTCAGCGCAACGAACGCCAAGAGATGGCCCATTCCTTGCTCCTCAAGCCATCCGCCAACGCCGTCACCAAACCACGAGATGAAGCCAGTGGTATTGAGGTAGGTTCCCATCATCACGAGGGCAGCGAACCACACAAGGGTGTCCCAAGCGGCCTTCTCCGCCTTCATGTCCTCCCACGTCAGTGCCCCACCAATGAGCAGCGCAGATAGACCAATCAGGGCCACCGTGGTGGCGTTGAGGATGTCTCCGCCGAAGACCCACAGGGCGATGATCAGAACGAACACCGCGAGCGTTGTCCACTCCGCCCGTGTGACTTTGCCTAGTTCTTTGAGCTGTGCAGCCGCATGCTGAGGCGCATCCGGGGTCCTTTTCACCTCGGGTGGATAGGTGAAATAGAGAATGATTGGCACAAGAAGTACTCCAACCACCCCTGGGATGAGCGCGGCAAGGAACCAGCCAGTCCACGAAATATCAACTCCTTGTTCCATCGCCAGTTGAACAGCCATGGCATTGGGAGCAGCTCCCGTGAGGAAGATGACGGAGACCGCAAGGTCCATGTTGTATCCAGTGAGGGCCAGATAGGATCCAACCTTGCGATGTGTAGCCGGGTCCTCTGTATGAGAACCAGCCTGCTCAGCAATTGCTTTCGTAATCGGATAAACAATCCCACCGGCGCGGGCCGTGTTGGACGGGATAAAGGGAGAAAGGGCCAGATCTGTCAGCCCCAATCCGTATGCCAAACCGATCGTGCTCTTACCAAATACCCGCACAAACAGGTACGCTAGCCGCTCCCCTAACCCAGATTTCACGACGCTGCGTGCAACGAAGAATGCTGACACGATCAACCAGATCGTCGCGTTAGAAAATCCGCTGAGCGCGGCATTGATAGATTCACCAATATCTCCCGGTGCCAGCACCTGAGTGCCGGCGCAGAGCGCCATAGCCACAACCGAAAGCGAGCCCATTGGAGCTGCTTTCATAATGATAGCCACAATCGTCGCAAAGAAGATGGCAAACAGGTGCCACGCGTTATCAGCCAGCCCCTCGGGTATGGGAACAACCCACAAGATCACGCCGATGGCCACGGAGACCGTGAGCCGAATGGGGCGGACCTCTCCTACTACCTTCCGCGGCGGTGACTTCTCAGAGATGTCAGGCGATGAAGTATCCACCGTATGCGATGCGGATGCGCCGCTCACTGAATGTACCTCACCTTCTCATACAGCGAGGGAAGCACTGCATCTTTGCGCCGGTTGTATTCGACCTTCTTCTGTTCAAAGATGTTGTTTCCCTCTGTATCGATTGAGACGATGAGCGGACCAAACTGCTTGACTCGCAGCACCCAGAGCGATTCAGGCATTCCCAGCTCGGGCCAGTACCGCCCTTCCACTTCCTCAACAGAGGTAGCAGCGATGACGGCATTTCCAGCGGGGAACACGCAGTGAAGCGCCTTGTAGTCCCTACACCCGTTTTCGGTATTGGGTCCCATGCCTCCCTTACCAACGACCAGCCGGACGCCAGTCTTGCGGATGAATTCATCCTCGAACTTCTCCATCCGCATCGACGTGGTAGGACCCACCGAAACACACTCGTAGGCTTCCTCTTCGCCTTCCTCGGACGTTTGCCGCATGATCGGCCCGGCGTGCAATATCGCCCCCTCGGAAATATCGATGGGCAGCTCACGGTCCAGATCCACGACCCTGCGGTGAGGAACGTCGCGGCACGTCACGATGTGGCCGTCAAGAAATACGACGTCTCCGACCCTCAGGTTCTCAACATCTTCTGGCTTAATCGGTGTGGTGAGTGTTGTGGTCACAACTCCATCCCCTTGTGTGTGAGCAGTTCGTAACTGAGATCGCTGTTGATTCGAATGGTGCCGCGCCGGTGAGACCAGCATCCGGTATTCACCGCAACGGAGAGTACGGAGGGATGCCTTGCCGAGTTTTCGATATGTACCCCCATCACTGACTTGTTGCCCCCGAGGCCCTGCGGCCCCAGACCGATGGAATCGATCGCATCCTTAAGGAGAACTTCGAGCTCCGCAGCCTTCTCGTTCGCCGAATGGCTACCAACGGGCCGCATCAGTGCCGCCTTGGACATATAAGCTGCGGAATCGATCGAGGTACCAATACCCACACCTACCAACAGCGGCGGGCACGCATTGACACCGTAGGACGTCATCACGTCCATCACGAACTTCACCGCCGCTTCGTAGCCTTCGCCCGGCATGAGGGTTTTTCCTTGCCCGGGCAAGGAGCACCCACCGCCGGCTAGATAGACATCAACTTCCAGCTGATCGGAATCTGGCACCATCTGGGTGTAAATCCACGGCGATTTCGTTCCGGTGTTCGTTCCAGTGTTGAATTCATCGAAGGTTTCAACGGAGTTCAAGCGCAGCGGCGCATCCGCCGTTGCCTTGTCAACGGCCTTTTCAAGGACGTCTTCCATCACATCGATATACGGAAAATGGGTCCCGACCCGCATGAACATCTGGACCAGCCCCGTGTCCTGACAAGAGGGTCGGCGTAGATCCCACGCGAGATTCTGGTTCTTGACCATGGTGTTGTAGATCATCTGCGCCATCGGATGTTCTTCTTCTTCGGCAAGCTGCCGGAGCTTTTCCGTCACATCATCTGGAAGCTTCTGGCTGACAATTGTGGTGAATGTTCCGATCATGTTCACCAGGCGCTCGGCGCCTTCCGTGCGTTGTGCCGTTTCGGCAAACTGCGTTGTATTCACGACCCGATACCTCCCTTGCTATAGGACAGGCGTGTAACACCTCAATCATCGCCATCAACACCTAGCGGAATCTGCACAAAATTCTCGAACTTTACGCTTCGGTTAGTACCGTGTCGCCTCTCACAATCTGCCTCCGATGGCCACTGGGGCGCAACAATTGCCCACCGATGGTCCAGCCTGTGCGCGGCTTCTTAGCCCCCGTTAGGACGAAAGTACGTGCAGATAACCTAAAAATTCGCCCTATGGGACGTGCCTCTAGCTCGGTTGTGTTCCCGTCAGCCTGTCCAAGTTCTCCAACAGCTCCCGCGCCAAGGAGATCGAATCCGAAAGCGAGCGTTGTGCGCTCCTGCCGGGTGCTGTCACGGCGGAGGAATCGGGGTGATGCAAACTGTCTCCGCCGCTGCCAGCAAACGCCCTGAGAATGCTGACGATCTCCTCATCGCTACGCGGGACAAAATGCTGGTGGAAGGACTCATCTACCTGACGGATTTGGCGGCCCATACCCGCCACGTGTTGGCGATATTGCGAAGGCGTCTTTCCGAAGGCGTTCTGGAAGGCGGAATTGAACGCTTTGACGTCCGGAAAGCCATTGGCGAGAGCCACATCGGCGATGCGTTTGTCCTGCTCGTTCAGATCTATCACCGCATGGGCGAGCCGGACACGGCGAATATACTCAGAGGTGGTCATTCCCAATGTCTGACTGAAAATCTGCGAGATATACGTTGGTGAGTATCCCGCGATCTCCCCAAGCCTTTTGAGCGTGATCCGCTCCGCGAAATGACGATCGATGTAAACGGTTGCCTGCGCGATCACGCTATTTGTGCCAATCGGATCAACACATCCAGATCGATCAGTTTCACGCATAAAATGCGTTAACAGAATCTGGACGATTCGGGCAAGTCCTGCTTCGTAGCCAGCTGCCGATGCGGGCCTATCCGCTGGTGTTGAGAGCATCATCTGCGCCAGTATCTGACGCAGCTCTGTAAAAACCGGATTTGCGGACGTCAGCGGAGTGCTCGAACAGTCAAAATATGCAACCCCATCAACAAAGCTTCCCACATAGCTCTGATCCACATGGAGGAGAAGAACAGTTGAACGGGGCGCTTTCGCCAGAGTGGCGTGCCCTTCGCCAGAGTTGATGAGGATGAGATCCCCCTGGCCAAGGAGAATGACCGAGCCACCAGTGCATACCTCAACTTCACCCGTCAGAACAAGCAAAAGCTCAGCAGCTGGGTGCCAGTTGTAGTGATAGGAACCTATCTCATAAACGTATTGCCACGAGTGTATTCCGTGCGCGGGCGCACAGTACTCGTAATAGAGCTCTTCTAACCGCCGCTGCCGCACACCATCAGTTTGCGCCTCACCTCACGGCTGGCCGTGGGCCAATGGTCACATCAGCCGGGGCACGGCCCACGACATCGCATCTGTGCCATGCGCGTGCCACACTAGGAGCATGCGCGCCATCATGACGGTCACGGGGCTTGACCACACGGGAATCATTGCGGCAATCGCCACCGGGCTTGCCAACCACAACGCGAACATCACGAACGTCTCCCAGACTCTGATGGGCGATTACTTCACCATGATTCTCCAAATAGATTTCGATGAGAATGAGACAGCTCTGCCTGAGCTTCAAGAGGCGATGAGCACGATCGGTACGCACATCGGCATGGACGTCCGCATCCAGTCCGAGGCCATTTTCAATGCGATGCACCGCCTATAGCGGGCACTGAGATCGCTACTACCTGAAGGAGATCGCCAATGGCCATGGATACGGCCGCAGATATTCTCGAGACCATTCACATGATCTCGGAAGATCAGCTAGACATCCGCACCGTCACGATGGGGATTTCACTGATGGACTGTGCCGATGGCAATGGAGAGGCCGCCCGAGCTAGATGCTTCGATCGTATTACCCGCTGCGCTGCGCAACTGGTCAGCGTATGCGATGAATTGGGAGCCGAACTGGGCATACCCATCATTAACAAGCGCATCTCCGTCACGCCCATTGCGATGGTTGCCGCCGCCTCCCGCGAAACGGACCTTGTGCCGTGGGCACAGATGCTCGATGCGGCAGCGAAGCAGGCCGGGGTTGACTTCATCGGCGGATTCTCCGCTCTGGTGGAGAAGGGCGCCACCAGCGCCGATCAGAACCTGATCCAATCCATTCCGCGCGCCTTGGCTTCGACCGATATCGTGTGTTCGTCCGTGAACATCGGATCCTCACGCGCCGGCATCAACATGGATGCCGTGGCCGATATGGGACGCGCCGTTGTTGCCACCGCTCAGCAATCTGAGGGCGGGCTGGGCGCAGCCAAGCTGGTGGTATTCGCCAATTCGGTTGGGGACAATCCCTTCATGGCTGGGGCCTTCCATGGCCCCGAGATGCCCGATTGTGTGGTCTCTGTTGGCGTCTCCGGCCCTGGAGTGATTAGGCGGGCAGTTGACGGGGCTCCCGACGCATCGTTCGACGTTCTTGCCGAGACGGTGAAGAAGGCCGCTTTCAAGGTCACGCGAATGGGCGAGCTGGTTGGCAACCTCGCAGCGGAGCGGCTGGGTGTCCGATTTGGGATCGTGGATCTTTCACTGGCCCCCACCGCCGAGGTAGGAGACTCCGTCGCACGGGCCCTTGAAGCGATGGGAATTGAGCGAGTGGGAGCCCACGGCACAACGGCAGCCCTCGCCCTCCTCAACGATGCCGTGAAGAAGGGCGGGCTCATGGCATGCTCCCACGTTGGCGGCCTCTCAGGTTCCTTCATCCCCGTTTCTGAAGACGAGGGAATGATCGAGGCAGCGGCGCTTGGCGCCATCTCCCTGTCGAAGCTCGAGGCAATGACCGCCATTTGCTCGGTCGGGCTGGACATGGTGGCTGTCCCCGGTGATACCCCCGCCTCCACCATCGCCGGGATGATCGCAGACGAAGCGGCCATCGGAGTGATGAACCATAAGACAACCGCCGTGCGCGTGATCCCCGCCCCGGGTAGCACTGAGGGAGACATCATCGAATTCGGCGGCCTTCTCGGTTCGGCCCCCGTCATGCCGGTGAGCCCGTATTCCTCTGAGGCCTTCATCAACCGCGGCGGGATCATTCCCTCCCCCGTGCACGGGTTCAGGAACTGAGCGCCGCCGTCGTCACAAACAAAGAACCGGGGTACTGAACACGTCAGCACCCCGGTTCTCTTACGTGAGAAACTACTCGGCGGAAGCTCCCACACGCAGGCGAACAAAGCCAGTGACCTTGCCACCAGCATCCTTGGCCACCTGGCCAACGGAGATCTTGGGATCGCGAGCGAAGCCCTGCTCCTCAAGCACAACAGACTTGTAGAAGCCCTTCATGCGGCCTTCAACGATCTTCGGGATAGCCTTTTCGGGCTTGCCCTCCGCAATCGTGGTTTCCGTGGCGATGTGCGTCTCGTTATCCACGATGTCCTGCGGAACCGCCTCGCGGTTCAGGTAGGACGGGGACAGAGCCGCAATGTGCACGGCGATATCGTGAGCAACCGAGGCTGCTCCAGCATCGGTTGCCACCAATACGCCAACCTGCGGGGGCAGATCAGGGTTGGTGCGATGCATGTAGGCCTCGACGTGTTCGCCCTCTAGGACTTCCACGTGCGAGATCTCCATCTTCTCGCCGATGATCGCAATCATGCCGTCGATACGATCCTTGACCGTCTGCCCACCAAGCTCAGCGGCGAGGAGGGAATCAACGTCAGAGGCGCCTGAGGCAACAGCTGCCTCCACGATCTCTTCCGTCATCTCAACGAACTTATCGTTCTTGGCCACGAAATCGGTTTCAGCGTTGACCTCAATGAGGACGCCACGCTTGCCGGCTTCGGAATCGCGAACGGCGGAAACCACCAGGCCGTTAGCCGCGGTGCGACCTTCGCGCTTGGCGATCGACTTCATGCCGTTCACACGAAGGACCTCTTCAGCCGCGGTGACATCACCGTTGGCCTCATCGAGGGCCTTCTTCACGTCCATCATGCCTGCGCCGGTTTTATCGCGCAGGGCCTTAACGTCAGCAACAGTAAAGTTTGCCATCTACGTTCTTCCTTCAGTTCATTCGGGGAATCAGGCCTGCGGTGCTTCGGTTTCAGCCGGAGCTTCAGCGGCCGGAGCCTCGGGAGCCGGGGCCTCAGCGGCGGGCTCTTCAGTGGCCGGTGCTTCGGTTTCTGCTGCAGCTTCCCCAGCAGGAGCCTCGGTGCCTTCAGCGGAGGCGAGGATCTCGCGCTCCCACTCGGGCATGGGCTCTTCTTCGGCTGCACCGCCGCCACGGGCGATGAGCCCATCAGCAACCGCGTCAGCAATCACGCGGGTGAGGAGGCCAACGGCGCCAATGGCATCGTCGTTTCCGGGAATCGCATAATTAACATCGTCAGGATCACAGTTGGTGTCAAGGATGGCAACAACGGGGATGTTCAGCTTGTGAGCTTCGGCAACAGCCAAGTGCTCCTTGTTGGTGTCAACGATCCACACAGCGGAGGGGACCTTCGCCATATCGCGGATGCCGCCGAGCGTGCGGTCGAGCTTGTCCTTCTCGCGGCGCATCATGAGCAGTTCCTTCTTGGTGCGGCCAGAACCAGCCACATCATCGAAGTCAATGAGCTCAAGCTCCTTAAGGCGGGAAATACGCTTGGCAACTGTTTGGAAGTTGGTGAGCATGCCGCCGAGCCAACGCTCGTTCACGTAGGGCATGCCCACACGCTCAGCCTGCTCCTTCACAGCGGTCTGAGCCTGCTTCTTCGTGCCAACGAAAAGGATGTTGCCACCATGAGCAACGGTTTCCTTGACGAAATCGTAGGTCTTATTGATGTAATCGACGGTCTGCTGAAGATCAATGATGTAAATCGAGTTACGATCGGTGAGGATGTAACGCTTCATCTTTGGGTTCCAGCGGCGGGTTTGATGCCCGAAGTGCACGCCGGCTTCAAGCAGCTGGCGCATGGTAACGACTGCCATGGTCGTCCTTTCTCAGGCGCGCGTGTGCGCGCGTTTTGGTTCTTACATTGAACGGTTGCCCAATGCCCTGGTGCCTCACCGGCCACCCCTCTTTCGAGACCGTGGAAGCCGGGCCGCTGCGCTATGGAGCACAACGGATTGGACACGCGAAGTCAGCCAGCTTGCGCTAGCTGCCCAACAAGCTTAGCTGAGCGGGTGAACTCCAGCTAGGCGAGAGACCACCAGAGAGGGTGTTGTTGGCAACAGTTCGCCGTGCCCACAGAAACGGTTCGTGTCATGCCCATCCACAGAAGTTGGCCCAAGAACAACGTGGGCTTGCGGGCTTTGGCACTCTTGGCTCATGAAAACTTCGATTGCTCTTGGAATGGCCGCCGTCCTTCTCACTTCCGCCGCGTGGCTGTGGGCTTCTCAGCCCTCGACTGAGAGCTCGGAGATTTCTGTGGGGGCGGGAGCCGCACAGCAGCCCCATAGCGGCCCCGCCCCCTTCTCACCCCGCGATGCGGCGGAGGATGACGAAACCCACCAGAAGGATCCCAAGGTGGACGAGCCACGGTCAACCGAATTTTCTTGGCCGAGCGGATCCGAAGCCCCTGTCACCCGCGAATTCTCCAATCCTGAACATCGCTGGCAGCCCGGCCATCGCGGTGTTGATCTTGGAATGCGCGAGGGACAAGAGGTGCTCGCAGCAGGAACCGGCACAGTGGTGTACTCAGGACGGCTAAATGACCGAAACGTGATCTCGATCGAGCATCACAACGGGTTACGAACAACGTACGAACCAGTAGCTCCCAGCGTCAAGAAGGGCGATTCGGTGGCACGTGGCCAACCCATAGGAACACTCGAAATCGGACACTTCGAGCATCTGTCCGTCCTTCATTGGGGCGCCAAGTACCCGGAAGATCGATACATTAATCCGCTGTCGCTGGTGAATTGGTCACCAATCCGCCTGTGGGAATAGACGCGCTAGCTACGCCCGCGGGTGAGCCTGCGTAAAGCTCTTCCTCAGGCGTTCTGCACTCACGTGCGTGTAACGCTGGGTTGTGGCAAGCGATTCGTGGCCAAGGATCTCCTGAACTGTCCGCAGATCCGAGCCGCCATCGAGAAGATGCGTGGCCGCCGAGTGGCGCAGATCATGGGGGGAAATATCCGGCACACCGGCCTGAGCCGCGAGAGCGTGGACTCGTTCCCTCACCGTCCGTGGGTTGATTCTCGCCCCGCGGGCTCCTAGGAACAGCGCCTTCTCAGATGCCCCTGTGCGAAGCAACTGGCTTCGGACCGCGAGGTAATCCATGATGGATCGGGCGGCAGGCACTCCATAGGGGACGATGCGTTCCTTGTCGCCCTTGCCGATCACACGAACCGTGGCATCCGGACGCAGCGAGGCCACATCTAGGGTGCACAATTCGCTCACTCTCAACCCGGCCGCGTACAACAATTCCAGCATGGCCGAATCGCGAACATGAAGCGGATCATGGCTCCCGGCACGTTCATGCACATACCCAAGAAGCTGGCGCGCCTGGTCTTCAGTCAGAACGTGCGGGAGTTCGTTGGAGGCGCGGGGAGCCTTCAGGCGGGCTGCCGCATCCGTATCCGTGTAGCCACTGCGATACAGCCACGACGAAAATGTCCGGATCGCGGCTGAGTGGCGTGCCATGGACGAACGCGCTTCACCCTGACTAACGGCCGCGAGCCACGAGCGTACATCGTTCAAATCTAGCGGCGACAGATCCAACGGAGCATCGGGATCTACCTGCACCGAGCTCGCAACGAATTCGCACAACGAACGAGCCTCATACATATAGGCCGTGATGGTGTTTCCAGACAGCCCACGCCTCAATCTCAGCTCCCGTTCGTACTGAGAAAGCAACTGCGAAATCACAACTCTTTCGGCCACGTCACTAGCTTAGCCAGTTTTAGGCCCGGGTCTTGGCCAGCTGCCACTTTCCTTCGGTGGAGCGCGCACGCCCTTCCATCTCGAGTGAGCCGAGCCCTCGCATCGTTTCCTGAATACTCAATCCCGCGGTAGCGGCAATCTTTTGGACGGAAGCGGGCCGAGAGACCGGAAGGGCGTCTTGAACGCGCAGAGAAAGGGGACTCTGGGGCCTACCACCAGCGCGTTCGGCGACGTCTAATTCTGTCTGGACACCGCCGCGTATGGGGGTATAACCAAGAAGCTCAACGGCCTCGGCCACAGTGGTGACACACGTAGCATTTTCACGAAGAAGCCGGTGGCATCCCGCGGATCGCGCTGAGTTGATGGGCCCGGGAATGGCGCCAACCTCATGCCCAATTTCAAGGGCGTGCCGTGCCGTGTTGATGGCACCGGATCTAAACGGAGCCTCAACAACAATGGTTGCCCGGGTCATGCCTGCGATGATCCTGTTTCGCGCGAGAAACCTGTGACGGTGCGGGGACGCTCCAAGAGGAACTTCGGAGACGAGCAAGCCACCAGATTCAAGAATGCTGGAGAAAAGACTGGCGTTGTGTGCCGGATACGGCCGATCCACGCCGCCTGCAAGAACCACGATTGTTTGGCCTGCAGCTGTGAGCGCTCCCTTGTGCGCGGCCGCGTCAATACCAAAAGCGCCACCGGAGACAACCGCAACGCCCAAACTGGTCAGTTCGTATGCGAAATCCGTAGCTATTCGTGTCCCATACTGCGAGGGATCGCGTGTCCCAACGATGGCGATACATGGTGCCGAAAGCGCTTCAATGTTCCCGCGAAACCACAATCCAAGAGGGGTGCGCGGGCCCCAGTCAGACAGTCCGGACGGCCACAGTGGATCATCCGGCATGAGGAAGCCACCCGATATCTGGTCGAGGCCGCGCCGATCCCGCTCAAAAGCAAATTCATCAAGGCGAGCCTTCCATCGTTTGCTCGCCCCCTGATATTCGCCTGAAACCTCCGTGGTTTTCACCTTGACTAGCCACTCGAGTGCGCCATGGTATCCCAGTTTCGCAATGAGTTTGCTTGCCTGAACATCTTCCGCTTCGGTGATCCGGGTCCACGCCATCGCTGCATCACGTTCACTCAGCGTGTGCATTGCTTGGGAACCTAGCTGTCCTGCCATGTCATACACCCCGTCCGCGCAGTGCAAACGCTTCGTCTACATCCGCTTCTGCTGGAGCATCCCGGCCCGCGAGATCTGCGAGAGTCCATGCCACCCGCAACACTTTCGTGACCCCTCGCATGGACAGTTGGCCGGTAGCGAGCACGTTGTTCATGCGGTCGCTTGCTCGTTCCGGCAAGGTGGTGTTCTTTCGAAGCCAAGCCGTGGAGGCCTGAGCATTGTTGGCCCACGCTGTTCCTTCTAGCCTCGCGAGCATCCTCTCGTGAGCGCACGCTACCCGCTGTGCAACAATCCGCGACGGTTCCCCACCCACGTGTTCGGCAAGCTCGGCGCGCGAGAGGCGGTGAAGGACGATACTGAGATCGAAACGGTCAATCATGGGCCCGCCGATACGCCGGAAGTAGTCCCGGCGCTCCCTCGGGCTGCACGTGCACTGGAGCGAATCCTCGTAAAACATGCCGCAACGGCACGGGTTTGCGGCGCCAATCAATTGAAACTCGGAGGGGAATCGGACGCTGTGCCTCGCACGATGGATGTCTATGTGGCCCTCTTCCATGGGTTGGCGGAGAGCCTGCAGCACGGAGCGAGAGAACTCAGGGAGCTCATCGAGGTAGAGGACGCCGTGATGAGCCCGAGAGATTGCACCAGGGCGCGGGACCGTCCCGCCCCCGATGAGGGCTGCCGCGCTCGCAGTGTGGTGCGGGCTACTGAGAGGCGGAACGAGCGATAAGTGCCCGTCAAACTCCCCCACAGCCGAGGCAATGGAAGCCACCTCCACCGCTTGCGCCAGCGACAGGCAGGGAAGAATCCCCGGCAGGCAGCTGGCCAGCATCGATTTGCCGATGCCAGCGGAGCCCGTCATGAGCAGGTGGTGCCCACCGGCCGCCGAGATTTCGAGTGCTCTGCGTGCCTCTTCTTGGCCGCGCACATCCTCGAAATCACACGAGACTGCGCTTTCCACGTGCCGAGTGGGTTCCGCATCGGCAATGTCCGGAGCAGGAGCACAGGCGATTCCCGCATCTTGAGCCACCTCGCTCAGATGCCACAACGCAGAGACGTCGATCTGCGCGAAGGAGGCCTCCTCGCGGCTGGCGTAGGGAACAACAAGATGTGCACCGGGCGTCTTTGCCAAGCTCAGCGCGGCCGGAAGGATCCCCCGAACCGGACGTACCGAGCCGTCCAATCCAAGTTCTCCAATCCACACCACATTGTCATCGGCCCGCCACGAGGACATCGCCGCAATGATGGCCACCGCAATCCCCAAATCGAAGCCCGTTCCGGACTTCGGGGTGTCGGCTGGCGACAGATTGACGGTGACGCGTGCGGTCGGAAATCCGATTCCCGCCGCCGCAAACGCGGCCCGAATACGTTCCCGGGACTCTGAGACAGCCGCGTCCGGCAGCCCGACAATCGTAAAAGCTGGTAAGCCCCGCAACAGAGCCACCTCGATTCGGACAGCGTGACCCTCAACTCCAACCACCGATATGGCCTGTGCAATCCCCAGTTTCATGCCACACCCTCGATATGACACAGGTTCCACAGATCCTCGTCCCCCACCGTGATCGCGATGACGTCAATATCCAGTTGTTCCGCCCGCTGGTTGTGCGTTGATACCCAGATGCCAAGGAGGCGGCGGAGCCTCGCAAGCTTGGTTCGCGAGACGGATTCGATGGCGGGAACGCTGCCTCGCTCACGGCGGGTCTTCACCTCACACGCGATAATCGATTGACGCGCCGGATCATGACATACCAGATCGATTTCTCCGCTCCGGCACCGCCAGTTGCGCGACAACACACAGATCCCTCGCGCACTCAGGTGCCGGCAGGCAATCTCTTCTCCCCATGCCCCTAACTCCCGCGCGGTGGCCGTTGGACTCAAAACGGGAGGATCCCAATCACTGCCAAGATCGATGTGTTCCGCCCGGTGAGAAGGGCGAAGAATATGAGGGGTCAGGGCCGCCGAATGTGTTGTATCCATGGCAACAGTGAAACGCAGTTGGGCACGTTGCTGGCATCCCCGCGTAGGACCTGTGGACAAACTGCCCGCGAAGTGAACCTGTGGAAACCGCGAGGGCGAACCTGCTGAATGGCGCGAGACGCGCATCCCTCGTGGAATAGTGAGAACTACGTGGTCGAATAGCCCAAGTCAGTGCCAAACTCATCAAGGAGCTTCTCAAGCGTCACAATCAGTTCGGGTAGCGCCTCAGTTGCAGCCTGCCAGACCACTCGATCGTTGATAACAAGGTATCCGTGAGCCAGGACGTTTCTCATGCTGATGATTCGGTGAATGTTTGGGATACGTTCCGCCAGCTCGGGATCTGCCTGGCGTAGTTTGCTGAGAGCCTCACCAATGAGTTCCATTTGGCGTTCGGTCGCCCAAGCGATGGGTCCGCCTTCGAGATAGGTCAGCAGAGATGCGTCGCCGACGGCAATCTGGGCATTGTGTGCGAACTCCCGTGCGTCCCAGAGTAGGCCAGCAATTTCTGATTCAGGCCGCATAAAGATCCTGTGCGCTTCCGAAGGCTGATGCCTTGAAATAAGGATTGCGTACAGCGCTAGCGTCAACGAGGTCAACGCTACGGCCGACGATTCGTTCCAGCTCTTCTTTCAAATCGAAGAAGTCGGCAAAGAGGTTGTCATTGTCAGGATTAAAGTCTACGAGAAAGTCGACATCGCTGGTGGCGGGATCGAAGCGGTTGCTCACAGCTGAGCCAAACACTCGTAGACGTTCAACATCAAACTGTTGGCAGGCGCGGCGGATTGCCTCCAAGTCAAGCGTCGGCCCAGTAGTCATGGACCCATTGTCTCAGAGAAAGTGCTTCGGGTGTTGAAATTCGACGTCATCAAAACCCCAGAAATCATCAGAATCAGCCGGTATTCGTTAGTAGTAAGGCGCTAAACTGGACCCATGAGTTCCGCAGGATCATGCGGAACTGCACCAAAATCGGGGCTAGGTACCGAGGGTTCGGAGTCCATCGAAAACGCGAGGTTCAGATGAGCAATTTTGACGAAAAAGCCTATTTGGCAATGATCATGGAGGCCTACTTTCCGATCGGTACAGATCCGGCCGGTGGCGTGACCCGGCTGGGATACGGCTGCGTGGAGGACGAGATGCATGCGGGCGCCACCGCGATTGCGACCGATGAAGGCTACGTGATTGAAACCGATTCGGTGGGTAACCTCTTCTTCTCCCTGGCCCCACTTGACGAGTACTATCTGGTTGCTTCACATCTGGACTCCGTACGCAACGGTGGCCGCTTCGATGGAATCATCGGCGTTGCCTCCGCCATGCTTTTGCTCAAGATGGTCAAGGAACAAGGCTTAGATATGCCCATTAAGGTGGGGATCTTCCGGTGCGAGGAATCCACCAACTTCCTCAAGGCCACCTTGGGAAGCTCGCTCATCACCGGCAAATTCAACGAGTCCGACTTCACCCGCCTTTCTTCGCGCGCCGGCCAGAGCCTCAAAGAAGTCTTCAACGAACGAGGGCACTCGCTAGAGCTCGAAACGATTCAAGGCGCCAAGAAGTACCTAGAGTTACACATTGAACAGGGCCGGCTGTTGGAGGCCAAGGGACTGCACATCGGAATTGTCACCTCGATTGCCGGGAACAACCGGTTGGAGGTCAAGCTAGAGGGCTTGGCCGAACATTCCGGCGCCACTCCCATGTCCATTCGGCAAGATGCCCTGTGCGCCGCATCCGAGATTATTCTGGCGGTTGAGGACATCGCAGCGTCCGATCCCGCGGGAACCTCAGTGGGCACGGTGGGATTCCTAGAGATCGAACCAAACTCCCTCAACGTGATCCCTGGCGCCGTCCATATGACGATCGATCTTCGCGATGGCGATAATGATCGAATTGCACAGATGCGCACCGAGGTTGACGCCGCCATCGAGCGTATCTGTGGCGCACGGTCGGTCACCGCAGACGTCTCATTGGTCTCCAGTTCTCCGGCCGTTACCCTCCATCCCAGAGTGATTCACGGACTGGGGAAAGCGTCAGAAGAGCTCGGAGTTCCTTTCCAAGAGATGCCGAGCGGCGCCGGCCATGACGCCATGAATTTCGCTGATCTGTGCCCCACCGGCATGGTGTTCATCCCCTGCGAGAAAGGGATCAGCCACAACCCTAACGAGAAGGCGGATTACGCCGATGCGGTTCTTGGAACGCGAATCATGCTCCGTTACCTGCAAGAGGACGAGTAGCTGATTCAGCACTGACACCGCACCACGAGCTTCACCGTGTCACATGCACAACGAATGGGGCTCGCGGTGCGTTCGTCGTCGTCGAACCAAAAACTACTCGACGGGTAAGAGGTTTAGTGGAAGATAAATCCACAGGCCATCATCGTCAACCAGCCAACCAACATGACCGGGATGGTGCGCTTGACAACATCAATCGGGTTCACGCCCGCCATACCCGAAACAACGATCACCACGCCGGCGATCGGAGACATCGAGCGGCCGATGCCCGAAGACAGCTCCATAGGCAGCGCAAGGTTGACCGTTGGCTGCCCCACCGAGGAGGCGACCTGCGGCGATAGCGGCCCGAAGGCGAGCCACGCGGCGTTGCCGGAGCCCGTGACAATCGCAGCGCCCAGAATAACGAGGGACAGCACAATAGCCATCCCCATCAATCCAAAGTTGGCATCCTGAGCCGCGTTAATGACGGTATCGATGAACCCAATTTGAATGAGACCCTCGGCGAACAACTGACCCGCGATAACAAGGGAGACAACGTTCGCCAGCTGGCGGCCCATACCTTCGAAGAAGATCTTGAGGCTCTGAAGGCCCTCGGACAGGCTGCGTAGCCGGATCGTCTCGCAGATCAGCGAGAAAATGGTGCACACGAGCATCGCGGTCACAACATCCATCGTCACAGAGCTGATGACGAACTCCGAGAAGATGATGACCAGAATCAGTGGCAGAACCGGCATGATCGCATACCACTTGGGGGCTTGGAGCTCCTCCACATCGGATTTCTCAGCGCTGGCAGCCCCGTCTTCAGCCTTCATGAGGGACTTCACGTCAATGGTGGATGCCGGTGGCAGCTCCTCGCCCGCAGCCTTGAGCTCGCGGCGCCGGTTCTCCTCCGTAATGGCCGCCTTGACCATGGCGGTGCTGGAGCCCACTGGCACGTGAATCTCTGTGCCTGGCATCGTGTCTTGACGCTTATCAAACAGGTACTGGACAACGCCGTGCATGACGGCGATGACCAGAACGGTGACGAGGACAACCGGACCTTGGAAGCTGATGAAGAATACCTGAACCGACATGTCAGACAGATCTGCCGCAAGAATGGAGTTCGCTGAGGAGGGGCCGATATCCAAACAGGACGCCGTGGCGATCACGCCGGCGGCCGACAACCGAGAAATCCCGATCGAGATCAGGAGCGGATACACGGTCACCATCAGCAACATAGCAAGGCCGGCTGCCGAAGGAATCACGATGCACAGCGCCTGACCCACAACGTAGGTCAGCGCCAGAATCAGGTATGGCTTCTTCACCTTCTGCAGCGGCTTTGCTGCAATTTCAACCAGAGCGCTGGAGGCGCCGATCTTCTCCATGTAGAGGGCGAATCCGCCCACAGCCATGATCGTCATTCCCAGGCCAGAGAACGTATCGGCCATGGTGATGCGAATAAGATCGAAGGCGTCCAACCACGCTGAACCGGTGGTGGTTTCCGCGTCGAGTAGCTCAGCATCTTGGAGCGGGATCGACAAAAAGATCATGACCAAGCCGGAGGCAAGCAACACTGCTTGCGGGTAGTACCGCTTGAGCACCATGTAGGCCGTGATGCCAATCATCACCAAGCCAATAATTACCGAAACCATAACGGCTGATTCCTCCTAGTCAGATGTACTCTCGTGGCCGGGCGCAATAACCATCCGTGTGGTCCGAGGCTGCGCGAGTATTCGTTGGTTGGGATGATCCAATTTCATGCTATCAACAACAACGATCGCAGATTCTAGCCCGGAACGGACCGCTTGTGCGCTTTGCGTGGGAAAACTCGCGCGCCCTGACAAAATTGGGACCTTGGGACCACAACTGATGAGAAGCAGAACTACGATGGAAAGTAGGCCTGATGGAACACATTGCTGTGTCACCGATTCGAGAATCGGACTAGACGCTTCGAACAGCGTGGCAGCAAACGTGTTCAGGCAACACCAAGAAGATGTGTCCTCTATGTAGCGCAACACCAGCGCACGAAGAAAGGGATCGAACGAACTATGAGTACATTGATCGACGACAGGCGGAAACTACATCAGCGTCCAGAACCGGGCTTTTGCGAGATTGAGACGGCCGCCTACATCTATGAGCGGCTGCTAAGCCTTCTTGACACAACCGCCGGTGACTCCATCGTGACGGGTGACGATGTTATTGACACCGATGCGATTCCCGGCCTCACTCAGGCGCAGCTGGATGAGAGTGCGCGCCGAGCACTTGAGCAGGGGGTGTCCCCCGAACTGGTGGAGAAATTCTCGGGTGGGCGTACCGGGATCATTGCCAACATCAAGGGGAACCGCCCCGGCCCCGTGATCGGCCTACGTACTGACATCGATGGCCTTGGCGTGAGCGAGGACGAATCTGACAGCCACGTGCCAACTCATCTTGGTTTCGTCTCACAGATCAAGGATGTCATGCATGCCTGCGGCCACGATGGCCACATTGCCGTTGCTCTCGAATTGACCAAGCGGCTGACGGAGAACAGGGACTTCCCCGGAGCATTCCGTATTATCTTCCAGCCGGCTGAAGAGGGCGTGCGGGGCGCGATGGTGACCAAAGCTTCGGCAACCGAAGGCGTGGACACGATGCTGGGGATGCATCTGGGCTTGGGCTTGGAGGCAGGCGAAGTGGGTGCTGGCACTCATGGCCAACTGGCCACGGAGAAGACGCAGGTAGAGCTGACCGGCGTCCAGGCCCATGCCGCCATGGCGCCAGAGCAGGGCAGGAACGCCCTTCTTGCCGCCGCCTCCGCGGCGCTCAGCCTGCACGCCCTTCCCCAGCGCGGCGATGCCAATACGCGCCTCAACGTTGGCGTTCTCAATGCAGGCAGCGGACTGAACATCATCCCGAACCGTGCGGTCATGAACGTTGAGTACCGCGCCGATAAGCGCGAGGTGCTGGCCGATCTCAAGAAGCGTTTCGCGGCTGTCATTGAGGGCGCAGCTCAGGCGTACGGGGTTGAATCAACGATCACTCCACTGGGGCGCGCCACAACGCTCGTGTGCGATCAGCCGGTTATCGACAAGGCCATGAAGGCTCTCGAGGGCGTCTCGGGCGTAGAAAAGTCCCACGAAACCGTTTTGTTTGCCGCAAGCGACGATGTCTCGATCTTCATTGAGCGTGTTCAAGACAACGGTGGCGAAGGAACGTTCCTCATTGTCGGGTGCTCCAGCCCCGGCCCGCACCACAGCGCCACATTCGATATTGACGAGACGGCACTTCCCATCGCGGTGGATTGGATCGAAGCGATCGCCCGCTCCTAATCAGCTCCCTCCTCACGGAGTAGAGCCCGCGGGCAACAACTGTGCCCTCCTTGCCGAATCACGTGGTGAGGAGGGCACAACTCTGCGATCGTCCCGGCCAGTCAACCGCCGCCCGCGCCTTACTCAATATCCAACTCGCGCGTAATATCTTGCTTGTTTAGCTCCTCAACGTTCACATCTTTGAACGTCACCACACGGACCGAGCGGACGAACCTGCTGGTCCGGTAAATGTCCCATACCCACGCATCGGCAAGATTGACCTCGAAGAACACATCGCCCCCACCTGAGGCACGAACCTTGACGTCCACCTCATTCGCAAGGTAGAAACGCCGCTCTGTTTCCACAACAAATCGGAAGATCTTCACAACGTCCCGATATTCGCGGTACAAAGCAAGTTCAGAATCGGACTCGTAGTTTTCAATGTCACTCATTGCCTTTGCCTCCTACTCCGGGAAGGTTCCATGACCGACGGTGCAGCGGGGACGCGCCAAGCCGCCGAAGTGCCTCAATGTGGGCCGGGGAAGAATACCCCTTGTTCTTTGCCCAATCGTAGTCTGGATACTCCCGCGACAGCTCGACCATCAAGCTATCGCGTTCCACCTTTGCTACAACGGAGGCGCTGGCGATAATTGCACACATCGCGTCCCCCTTCACTTGCGTTTGCACCGGGACGTCGGGCAGCTCGGCCACCTCCCATAGAGAGGCATCGGACCACCAGTTGTGGCTCCCGTCCAGCAAGATCCCATCGGGAGCGTTGCCGCGCGCCGCAAGGAGCGCATAGGCCTGCGCCGCCGCTGCCCGCAGCGCCCCGATGATGCCCACCTGATCCACAATCTCGGGACCGGCGTGCCCCACCGCCACGTCGATGGGCCACGATTGGCATGCGGCTACGATCCGCTCACGGGCGCCGGGGCTCAACAGCTTGGAATCGCGCAACCCCTCCGGGAAATGACTGGACGTGGAGGCATCCATGACGGAGATGCCCACACTGACGGGGCCTGCTAGGGCACCGCGCCCTACCTCATCCACTCCCCCAAGGCGGGCACCGGCGCCCAGCCCGGCCTGTAGGCGTGTGAGCAGGGCGGTTTCACGTTCACGTGTTGGGTACAGCGCCGCTCTCAACGCACCCTCCGGATGTCCACGCCAGCCCCTAGTCCACCGAATCGAAGGAGTCCGTTTGCGGGATTCCACCGAACCTAGAGAACGGGTAGAAAATTGACCACACCCTGCCTTCAACGTTATCTACGGGGACGAACCCATTGCCATCCACCAGCTGGTGATAGCGCGAATCGCTTGAGTTGGAGCGGTTATCTCCCATGACCCACAATGAATCCTCCGGAACTTCCACGCTAAATTCCTGAAGGGATGGGGCAATATCTGGCGCGAGGTAGTCCTCTTCAATGGGTTCACCGTTCACCGTGAGCAGTCCGCGATCGGTGCAACACTCCACCTCATCGCCGCCGATACCAATCACACGCTTCACCAAGTGATGACCACTGTTTTGCGGCAGTAGTCCGATTGCCTGAAAGACGTCAGACGAAAAGCGTTGGAGGCCGTTGCGAGTATCTGGCTGGTCTTCCAGCCACCCTCCGGGATCAACGAACACCACGATATCCCCGCGGTTGATATCCTCCGCGTCGCGCGCCGTGCGGTTAACGGCGATGCGATCACCCTTTTGCAGGGTCTGTTCCATCGATCCAGAGGGAACGTAGTAGGCCTGCATGACAAATGTCTTGATCAACACGGAGATCAGGAGGGCCACCGCGATGATGGCGACGAACTCGAGAAGGTTGCGCAGCCACGATGCCTTGGGTTCCTCCGCCTGAAGCTCATCTTCGGATTCCTCATCAGAATCCTTGCGGGGATTGCGAATCGGATCCTTGGGAGAGGGGCGCCGAATATCGGCCTCGTTCAGCGGTTCGGGCGGAAATGACGGAGGTAATTCGGACGCGTCATCGCCCTGCGAAGGCCCTTGAATAGCCATATGCGCCCCTTTCCTGCTGCCTCTGAAATGCTACCCAATTTGGGTGGCCGGGCGTGAGCGGCGCGGCGATCAGGGATGAGTTCCTCCTCATACACCTGCCGCCACCGGCTCCCGAAACACGTGTGGGGCCCCATCGGGACCCCACACGCCAAGAATGCTCTGCAGAATTAAGAGCGGCGCTCCTTGACCTTCGCAGCCTTGCCGTGACGATCACGCAGGTAGTAGAGCTTTGCGCGGCGTACAGCGCCTAGGCTTACTACTTCGATCGATTCGATCGTCGGGGAATGAAGCGGGAAGGTACGCTCAACACCTACGCCAAAGGACACCTTACGGACGTTGAAGGTTTCCCGAACGCCGGCGCCCGAGCGCCCAAGGACAACACCAGTGAACGCCTGTGCACGCGTACGGTTGCCTTCAACAACCTTCACGTTCACGCGCACGGTATCACCGGGACGGAATTCTGGGATATCGCTGCGCAGCTGTGCTGCATCAACAAAATCGAGAGTCTGCATCTTTCTTCACTTTCCGCTCGTGCACGCAGGTCACAAGCGATCTCGGAGCACCAAGGGTGCTGACGATTAAAACTCGCCGATGCGCGACCCCCTGCGGCAGGTCCAGCGCACTGTAATGGCGAGAAGCCTAATAATTATGGCACACGTAGCCCACGAGCAAAAACAACATCGCGGTTGTCTTGCTCACCTACCGTGAATTGCCGGGTTCCCACTTCCTCAAACCCGAGCTTACGGTAGGCGTGGCGTGCGCGCCTGTTGGCAGCGTTTGTCCCCAAAAAAATTCCTGGGTTCGCCCACTTGTCACATGTGCTGGCAAGATCGGCGAGAGTGAAATCCCAGAGGATTCTGGCGCCGCCGCTTCCTCGCCACTGGCGATCGATGTAGAACTTCGAGAGTTCGAGGAGTGGCCCTGACCGCTCCGCCCCATCGATGAGCGCATCAACGGGCGCACCTTCGTCAAGCCCCGCAATGCCATCGGCTTCGGGCACGATGGTAAGCGCGTATCCCACAAGATCCTTGGAATCCGCTTCCAGAACGATCACGCGATCGCGATCGTTCGCCACGTATTTCTGGAAGCGGGCGAGCGACAGCTCTTGTTGGATAAAACTCTGGATCGATTCGTCTGTGAGGTATGCCGGCGCCGCATCTGGGAACGTTCTCGCGGCCAATTCGCTCAGAGCTAGCGCATCACGTGGCGTCGCTTCGCGCGCGCGCACGGGCACGGGGCGGGTGCCGCCACGGGGCACCAGATAGCCCAGCGAGGCAAGCGTGGCTTTATCCTTCTTATCCAACGCTGTTGCGTCAAGCTTGGCCACCATGTCCGGGCGCCGCGCTGCCGTTTTCTCCAACGCGCGATCTTTTCGCCACCGAGCTGCGGCGCCGTGGTTGCCAGACAGTAGCACGGCCGGGATATCGGCCTCACGCCAGCTCACGGGGCGCGTGTAGACAGGGTATTCGAGAAGCCCCGCCGCCCCGTGCGATTCTTCGACCAGCGATTCGGGGTTGCCCACCATTCCGGGAAGGAGGCGCCCCACCGCCTCTACCAGAGCCACCGCCGCTACTTCACCGCCGTTGAGGACATAGTCCCCCAGCGAGTATTCGATCACCTGGACCCCGTTGGCAGCGTAGTGCTGGGCCACCCGGGCGTCGATTCCTTCGTAGCGCCCGCACGCGATCACAACGTGGTGGGCGTCGCTTGCGATACGTTCGCACGTTCGTTGGGTTAGCGGGGTTCCGGACGGGGTAGGAATAGCGACGACGACGGAGCCCGCCTCATCCCCCGCTCCAGCCCCGTCACTGAGAACAGTATCGATTGCCTTCCCCCAGATATCGGGGCGCATGACCATGCCGGCCCCGCCGCCGGCGGGGCTATCATCGACGGTGCGATGAGGATCGTCCGTCCAATCGCGCAGATCGTGGGAGTCAATGGAGAGAATCCCGCGTTCTTGAGCCTTTCCAATGAGTGAAAGATCGAGCACGCTGAAGAACTCGGGGAACACGGAGATGATATCGAACCGCATTACGGCTGATCCCCAGGCTCATCGGGCTGGTCCAGAATCATTTCATCTTCGCTGAACAGTCCAGGCGGTGCATCCACAATCACACAGTGATCGTCCAGATCCACGTCCGTCACGATGTCTCTGACGAACGGAACACGCGCGATCAGACCGTCCGGTTCGCGCACAACCAGAAGATCTTGGCCCGGCATCGGCTCCAAGCTGATGACTTCACCAAGTGTGTATCCCTCAGGGTCAAGCACCTCGAGGCCTACGAGCTCATGGGGGTACCACGCGTCCTCTTCGTTATCTTCTTGTTCGTCAGTTTCGATGGTCAGTTTGGTCCCACCTAGGGCCTCGGCCACCGTCCTGTCGTGGCATTCCTTGAAGATGACGTACATGGACCCTTTGAGGGAGCGAGTCCGTTCCACTGTGAGCGGGCCTAGTTCGGGCGGGTCCGTTTCCAGTGTGGCACCAACTGCGAGGCGCCGTTCGGGTGAATCGGTGCGCACGTCAAGGCGCAGCTCCCCCTTTAACCCGTGGGGACCGCCAATGATGGCAACGGTTAATTGCACGTCCTTCTCCTTGGACAAGAGTTGTGAAAAGCCGGCCCTCAGCCAAAGGCTGGGGCCGGCTTATCTCGCAAAACTAGCGTTGATCGGTTTCGATCACATCAACACGCACGGAGCCCTTGCCGGACAACGCGCCGATGACGGAACGAAGCGCCTTAGCCGTGCGCCCGTTGCGTCCGATGACGCGCCCGAGATCTTCGGGATTGACCCGAACCTCGAGGAGCTCGCCACGGCGGGTGTTTCGTGACCGCACCGCAACTTCGTCCGGTGAATCCACGATTCCTCGAACGAGGTGCTCCAGGGCTTCAGCAAGCATTAGGCTTCCTCTCCGGCTTCTTGTGCAGCTTCTGACTTCTCAGCTGCAGCTGCCTTGGCGGCAGAAGCTGCCGCACGGCGCTTCTCTGCATCATCTTGCACGGAGTCAACAGCGGACTTGCGTGCCGCTTCTACATCTACCGTGTCCTTGAACTTGAGACGGCCTTCAGCTCCGGGCAGGCCCTTGAACTTCTGCCAATCGCCCGCCAGCTTGAGCTGCTGCTTGACCGTATCGGAGGGCTGTGCGCCAACCGAAAGCCAGTACTGAGCGCGCTCGGAATCGATCTTGATAACCGACGGATCGGCGGTGGGCTGGTAAATGCCGATTTCCTCGATGACGGCGCCATCGCGGCGCTTACGGGAATCAACAACAACAACGCGGTAGAAAGGCGCACGGATCTTACCCATACGCTTCAAACGAATCTTGACTGCCACTTTAGTGGTCACTCCTGGTTCTATATTGGGATGAACGCACTCCGTTCAAACGGGGGACCATCTGATGAAGGGTTCGACAAGGGCGCCGCAAAGTTGAGAGGGACTCTGCTTTACCCAAGTACAACGCTCTATTGTGCCAGAATCCACGGCGTGGCGGCAATTGCCGCCCATCACAAACACGGTGGCTTCTCCCACACTCACATCCTTCGGTCACCCGAACATCGTGTTGTGTGCTGCATTCGTCAGTTTTGGCTTGGAACACATGCGCCCTTCGTCCCACAATAGCTAGGTGAAATCAGGAAAGAAGGATCAGAGCTCGCACGCGGGGCGCCCCGCCTCGCTCGTTCGCTTTGCATGGCTTTCAGTGGCGGCAGCACTCTTCACGCTGTCCATGAAAACCGTGGCGTACGCGATCACCGGATCAGTGGGCCTTTTGTCCGATGCTGCCGAATCCGTAGTGAACGTTGTGGCAGCCGTTGTGGCGCTTCTGGCACTTCACCAAGCGGAGAAGCCCGCCGATTCGCGGTTCACGTATGGACGCTCGAAAGCCGAATACTTCTCGGCTGCCGTTGAAGGCGCCATGATCTTTGCTGCCGCACTCTTCATTATTGGCAGCGCTATTGACCGCATCATTCACCCCCAGCCCATCGAGAATGTGGGAATTGGCCTGCTCATCTCTGTTGGTGCATCCATCATCAACGGCACGGTGGGCCTTATCCTCATCCGTGCGGGGAAGAAATACACCTCCCCCACGCTGTCCGCCGATGGCAAGCACCTCATGACAGATGTTGTCACCAGCGCAGGTGTTCTGGTGGGAATCGGCTTGGTAGGACTCACCCAGTGGAACGTTCTTGATCCCATCGTGGCCCTGATCGTGGGCATCAACATCACGGTGACTGGCATGCGTCTGATCAGCGATTCCCTCAGGGGGCTGATGGATGTCACGCTTCCCGAGGAACAGAATTCCGCCATCGTGCACGTTCTTCAAGAGTTTTCTGGTGATGACGTGACCTTCCACGGGCTTCAAACACGAGTATCGGGCCGCGAATCCTTCGCCAACGTTGACCTGCTGGTACCGGGCACGTGGACCGTCCTGAAGAGCCACAATCTGGCCGAAAAGGTCAAGGCCGAGATGAAGAAGACCGTCCCTGGATTAGGCGTGCTCGTGCATGTGGAACCCATCGAGGATCCGACGTCCTACGAAGACATTCCTGACGGATACGTCCCGATCCCACTGCCGCCCTCCAGCATGAGTCCGCAATCGGCGGGCGAACCCGCCTGACGCGGAGTTTCTACCGCAGGAAGCGCTGGAGTTCCTCCATGCTGGCCTGATCGAGGTCCTGAGACTTGGCGGGTCCGCCAAACGCACTCCCCTTGTTCTGAGAACTGAGGTTCTCCTGTGCCGCTTCTTCCGCAGCCTGCCGCGCGCGCTTTGCAGGATTACCCGATCGGCCCTTCTTGTTGCCAGAGTTCTTTTTCTTTGCTCGTTTGGCCTTACGCGAGCCTCCGCCCCCAGCGCCAGGCATTCCCGGCATGCCGGGCATCCCTGGCATGCCTCCGCCCTTGGACGCCTGAACCATGAACTTCTTGGCTTGCATAAACCGATCGATGAACGAATTGATTTCCTGAACGGTGGTTCCTGACCCGTTGGCAATTCGTAGGCGCCGCGATCCGTTGAGAACCTTCGGATCGTCGCGTTCGGCAGGAGTCATGGAGTTGACGATCGCTTCAATGCGATCCACCGAACTCTCGTCGAATTCTTCCATGGCGTCACGGTACTGAGCCATCCCCGGCATCATGCCCATGATCTTCTTCATGGACCCCATGCGCTTGAGCTGGTGAAGCTGGTCAATGAAGTCCGACAGCGTAAAATCGCCGCCCGCCATTTTGGAGGCGAGCTCAGCCTGCTGGTTTTCGTCCCACGTGCGCTCGGCCTGCTCAATGAGCGTGAGAATATCGCCCATATCAAGGATTCGTGAGGCCATACGATCGGCGTGGAACCGTTCAAAATCCTCAAGCTTCTCACCTGTGGAAGAGAACAGGATGGGTTTGCCGGTGACGCCACGAACTGAGAGCGCAGCACCGCCTCGGGTATCGCCATCCAGCTTGGAGATGACCACACCGGAAAAGCCAACGCCATCTTGGAAGGCATTGGCCGTGGTGACGGCGTCCTGACCGATCATGGCGTCAACAACGAACAGTGTTTCATTCGGGTGCACGGCATCGCGAATATCGATGGCCTGCTGCATCATTTCCTGATCAACGCCCAGCCGCCCGGCCGTGTCAACCACCACAACGTCGTAACCGTTGGTCTTGGCAAACTCCAAGCCATTGCGCGCCACGTCAACGGGATCACCCACGCCGTTACCCGGCTCAGGTGCCCACACATCAACGTCCGCCCGTGTTCCCACAACCTCCAGCTGCTGAACGGCGTTCGGGCGCTGAAGGTCCGAGGCAACCAGCAGGACCTTGTGATCGCGTTCGCGCAGCCACAAGCCCAGCTTGCCCGCCAGAGTTGTCTTACCGGCACCCTGAAGACCTGCCAGCATGATGACGGTGGGGCCGCTTGAGGCCATGTTGAGATCACGGGTCTCACCACCCAGAATCTCTACCAGCTCATCGTTGACGATCCTGACCACCTGTTGGCCGGGGTTCAGCGCCTGCGAGGCTAACGCCCCAGTGGCCTTCTCACGCACGGCAGATGTGAATGATCGGACCACCGGGAGCGCCACATCGGCGTCCAACAGGGCGCGCCGGATTTCACCAACGGTCTGCTCAACATCCGATGCAGTGAGGCGCCCCTTGGAGCGCAAGTTCTTAAACGAGCCGGTAATGCGGTCGGAAAGCGTATCGAACACTGGCCTACCTTCGAGTTGCGGTCAATAAACTGCCTTCTATCCTACGCTAGGGCGAGCCACCGAGCCTACGCCCCGTGGCGCATGTGGACGTATCCCTCATTAACCAGCTGACGGACAAGACTAGCCTTCCATGGCCCCCACGCTTCTGGCTTACAGGAGGAGGCATCTGCTTGCGTCAACAGATGGAGGCAGATCAGCAGTTCTGCATCACCGCCAACGGCATCCGAGAGCGTTGCCCACGTTGCCGGATCATGAGGATCCTCCGATGTGGCCAAATCGCCAAGAAGCAGATGATGCCGGGTCAGGAGCGTCACGTCATCCCGGAGAGATTCCGGGTACCCCATGGGTTCAAGGATTCCAGGGATCATCGTGGCTCCCCGTTGGGCGTGGTGGGGAAACCCAGGGCGCTTGCCAATGTCATGGAAGAATGCAGCCACAAGAACGGCGCTGCGCCGCTCGGGCGAAAGCGCCGCCAGAGATTGCCCATCGATGCTCTCCATGTCGGGCACAATCGACGCCACTTCGAATTGATGGCGATCCACCGTATGTTTGTGAATCGCGGAGCGCTGGGGCAAGTTCCGTATCTCAGCCCACGGTGGAATCATTTGAGTGAGCAGACCTGCCGTATCCAGCGCTTCCCACACCGAAATCTGATTGCGCCCGCTACTGAGGATCCGCTCAAAGCTACGCCGCCCCCACTCGGGCCACGGTGCGGATTCCGCCACGGCGGTCCCGGCACCGCTGCGATACATATGGGCCAAGCTCGCCAAGCGAATCGGAGTTCCACTCTGCGCGGCTTCGCCGGCCAGAGCAAACAACACCTGAGGGTCAGCGGGTGAGGCCCCAGAGGTCAACACAAGTTCGCCACCGAGTTCACCAACACCCGGCGCCACCTCTTTGAGCCTCGGGGGAAGGGCCCGCCCGCGCACCAACCGAGGGCCGCGCCGCCGGCCTGCGGTTTCAAGGCTGCCGCGAGCGCGCCGCTTCACATCCGTATAGGCGGCGCGGATCGTCCGAGCGGCGCGGGAAACCTCCGCCAGCAGTTCATCGGCCGGATCAGTCCCGCCGATGCCATCAAATCCAAGGATCTGGGCTACCTCGTCTTGGTACTGCAACCTCAACACATTGTGATGGCGCCCCGTGACCGATGTCAGGGCGTCACGAACATCGAGGAGAAACTCATACGCACCGTCGTAGTTGATCGAAGGCCGTTCAGCCAGCCACGCGGCCACGACGGCCTTGATGAGAAGCGCGTCCCGCATGCCACCAGCAGCTTCCTTCAGATTGCCTTCGATGAGGTAGGCGAGCCTGCCGAACTGCGCGCGCCGTTCGCTCTGTTCAGCCACCACCTCATCAAATCTCAGCCGCGCGCCCGCGCGCCAGTCCGCGAGAACTGCAGAAGCCGCCCGGTCAACGAGTTCGTTATCACCAGCGATGACGCGCAGATCTAGCAAGCTCATCGAAGCGGCAAGATCTTTCTTGGCGATGCCTCGGCAATCCTTGAGGGAACGGACCGAGTGATCGAGCTCCAGATTGGCATCCCAGATCGGATACCACAAGCTATTTGATAGGCCCTCAAGGCCCCCCTCAAGTTCTGGATGCGCCCCGCCGTCGTGAACCAACACCAAATCCAAATCGGACTGGGGCCCGGCGTCCCTACGCGCCAACGAACCAACGGCGGCAAGCCCTATCCCACTTATCGGGCCGTGGACTCCCTGCCCGGCCAAGGCTTCCTGCCACAGGCCGCCCAGCGCTTGTTCTATCTCCTCGCTCCAACGCCTACGCGAGGCAGCGCCGGGTGTAAAACCCTGACGTGCCTCGCGTAGTCCAGATAGCGGTCCGCTAGAGGGCATCCTCACCGGTATCCCCGGTACGGACTCGAATAACCTCGTCCACCGTGCTGATCCAAATCTTGCCATCGCCGATACGCCCAGAGCGGGCGGCCCCGGCAAGGGTCAACGCCAGCTCGGAGGCCTGATCATCAGAGCACACAAGCTCAATCTTGACCTTTGGCAGGAGATCCACCGTGTATTCCGCACCGCGGTATACCTCGGTGTGGCCACGCTGGCGGCCGTAACCGTTCACTTGGGAAACGGTCATGCCCTTGACACCTTCGGCCATGACGGCCTTTTTCACTTCATCGAGCCGGTGGGGCTGAATGATTGCGGTAACAAGCTTCATGTTCAGATCTCCTTCGAGTATGCGCCAACAAGCTGATCGTATGCGGATTCGCCGTGTTCTGAAGAATCGACTCCACGATCCTCATCCTCAGCGCTCACGCGCCACCCCATCGTTACCTTGATGATGAATCCGAGGATCACGGTGATAACTCCAGCGTAAATGATAGCCACAAGAGCAATCACGATCTGGACAATAGTCTGCTCAATGCCACCACCGTAGAACAGGCCAGTGTCCGTTGCGAGCAGGCCAACAAGCACCGTTCCGATGAGGCCGCCCACCAAGTGAACACCCACCACGTCCAGCGAATCGTCATAGCCAAACTTGGTCTTGAGCGATACCGCCAGCGAGCACACGGCGCCGGCGATTGCACCAAGAATGATGGCGCCAACGGGGCTGACGGAGCCCGCCGCTGGGGTGATAGCCACCAGTCCGGCAACAACACCCGAGGCTGCGCCGAGCGCCGTCATGTGACCAAAGCGCAGCTTTTCGGTGAGGATCCAGCCCAAGATGGCTGCGGATGCGGCAGCGGTGGTGTTGACCCACGCCATACCTGCCGCACCATCGGCCGTGAAGGCGGAGCCAGCGTTGAAGCCAAACCATCCGAACCACAGTCCGGCGGCGCCCAGCATGACAAATGGGAGGTTATGGGGGCGGAATGCGTCCTGACCAAAGCCCTTGCGCTTGCCGATAATGAGCACGAGAACCAGAGCAGCCACGCCAGCGTTGATGTGAACAACGGTGCCGCCAGCGAAGTCAATGGGGGCAACGGTGGCCGCCCCGTCCGTGGTGCCGAACAACATGGCCGCTAGGCCGTCCTCCGAATCGGACAGCAGGCCGCCGCCCCACACCATATGCGCCATCGGGAAGTAGGACAGGGTTGCCCACAGCAGAGCAAAAACCAGCCATGAAGAGAACTTCGTGCGGTCGGCAAGTGCTCCGGAAATCAGTGCAACGGTGATGATGGCAAAGGTTGCCTGGAAGGCAACGCCAACGATCACTGGGACTCCCAGATCGTCAAGCAGGAACTCCCCGCCTTCGCCGTAGATCAAGCCGGACAGATTGAAACCGTCAAATGGGTTGGCGAAGATCCCGCCAACTGAGCTTTCTCCGTAGCTCATCGAGTATCCCCACAGGGGGTAGACCACGCCGATAACAGCCATAGTGCCGATCGACATCATCATCATGTTGAGGACGGACTTCGATCGGCTCATTCCCCCGTAGAAGAATGCCAGCGCGGGTGTCATGAGCAGCACAAAGGATGCCGAGGTTAGCATCCATGCGGTAGCGCCCGTGTCGAGGGCTTCCATGATGGCCTCCTAGTGTCCGGCCACTCGGCCGGCTCCGTACCATCAAGGATTCCTTGCCGCCATTTCACTTAGGGGGCGGGGACATTACATTCCAGTAACGCTCTCCCGCTACCTTGTTTCCAACGTGTTAAACGTGTGTTCTGAGTTACGTTATGAGGCCGTTCCCACCAGCGCGTCCACGAATCCTTCTGGATCGAACGGGGCAAGATCGTCCGCACCTTCGCCCAGTCCAACGAACTTCACCGGTACTCCGAGCTCGCGTTGCACGGCAATGACGATTCCACCCTTGGCGGTGCCGTCCAGCTTGGTGAGCACGATTCCCGTGATGCCCGTGACCTCCGCAAACACCTTCGCCTGCTGCAGGCCATTTTGCCCCGTGGTGGCGTCCAGTACCAGCAGAACCTCTCCTACGGGGGCGTTGCGTTCCATCACCCGTTTGATTTTTCCGAGTTCATCCATGAGGCCCGCTTTGTTTTGGAGGCGCCCCGCTGTATCGACGACGACGACGTCACTGCCCCGCTCCGCGGCAACCTTGACGGCCTCAAAGGCAACAGAGGCCGGATCTGCACCTTCACGATCGGAGCGGACCACATCAACGCCCACGCGCATCCCCCACGTGGCTAGCTGATCCGCCGCCGCGGCACGGAAGGTATCGGCTGCACCCAAGATCACCGTCTTCTCCTCGGCAATGAGCAGGCGGGCAAGTTTACCCACGGTGGTGGTTTTGCCTGTGCCGTTCACACCCACCATGAGGATCGCGGCCGGATGTGCCACCCCGGATTCGTCCGTGGACGGTTCCGTCTTGAGCGTGCGGTCCATCGTGGGGTCAACGAGCTTCATGAGTTCGTTGTGGAGGATCTCGCGCACTCGCTGAGGATCACGGGTACCTTCCACCTTCGTCTGGGTTTTCAGGCTGTCCATGATCTGCGTTGTAGGCTCTAGGCCAACATCGGCCATGAGGAGCGTATCTTCGATCTCCTCCCAATCTTCGGGTGAGAGATCTCCACGCGAAAGGATGCTGAGGATCGATTGACCGATTCCGCCCGAACGGGCAAGCCGCGCGCGCAGCCGCTGCATGCGGGAAGGCACAGATTCGGGAAGCTCGATGGCGGGGACGGTAACCTCGGGTTCCGCCGGGGCTTCCTCCACCTCCACGGAGCTTTCTGCTTCCTCTGCTGTTTCCTCTGTGGATGTGATCGGCGGGCGGCGCAGGCTTTCTTCGAGCTGGTCACGCCGGCGATTCTTGACGATGAAGAGCGCCACCACAACAATGGCCAGAAGCGCCGCGATAACAATAAGGACTGTGGTCTCTGTATTCACCCCCTCAGTCTTGCGCATCGGTACCGATGTTTTCTACAGGGTTGCGCCCTGCGAACACGTAATCTTTCCGATTCGGCCCATATGTGAAACAAAACACTTACAGTGGGAGGCAAGGATGAATCTGAAAGGCGGTTCAGATGCGTGCATTGGTCAAGCCTCACAGGGGTCCGGGCCTCGAACTTCGCGATGTTCCCGAACCAATGACGGGCAGGTCCGAGGTCAAGATTAGGGTGATGCGCACGGGGCTGTGCGGAACGGACCTCCACATCGAATCGTGGGATGATTTTGCCGCCACTCATGTCACTCCCGGTCAAATCATCGGTCACGAATTCTATGGAGAAATCGTGGAGGTTGGCTCCTCTGTCCCGGAGGGCGAAGGGATCGATGAGCTTCATGTTGGCCAGCGCGTTTCCGTTGAAGGTCACGTTGTGTGCCGTCGGTGTTCGAACTGCCGGCGCGGCCGGCACCATATGTGCCTGCGCACGAGCTCCGTGGGTGTGGATAGGGACGGTGCATTTGCGGATTATGTGGTGGTTCCGGCTCGCAACGTCTGGGTGCAGCCCGAAACTATCGATCCCGATCTTGGCGCACTCTTCGATCCGTTTGGCAACGCCGTGCATACCGCGTTCCAATATCCGCTGGCCACGGAGGATGTTCTCATCTCTGGAGCTGGGCCCATTGGTATATTCGCGGCCGCGATCGCTCAATACGTGGGTGCTCGCCATGTGGTTCTCACCGATATCAATGATCGCAGGCTCGAACTGGCCAGTGGCATCGGTGCCACCACCGTGAACGTTGCCCGAGACAACCTCGCTGATGTACTGGAGCCCCTTGATATACGCGAAGGCTTTGACGTGGGGCTAGAAGTATCAGGAAGTCCGGCTGCCATGGCCCAGATGATCGAGCTATGTAACTTCGGAGCGAACATCGCAATGCTCGGGCTACCGTCCGCTCCGTACCCCATTGATTGGAACACCGTCATCACCCGCATGCTCACCCTGCAGGGCGTGTACGGTCGCATGATGTTCGATACGTGGTTCAGAGCCACCAACTTGCTGACAAGCTCCTCGGTCTTGCGCGAGCATGTGCGCTCGCTGATCACACACCGCCTGCCTGCCGAACGGTGGGAAGAAGCCTTTGATATCGCCCGAATGGGCAACAGTGGAAAAATAATCATGGATTGGACTCAGTAATGTTCACCTTTGCCGAAGATATTGCTGGCGAACTCGATCAGATTCGCGCGGGCGGGCTGTACAAGGCCGAACGCCCCATCACCACTCCCCAAGCGGCGCATATCGCGACAGATCTGGGTGAATGTCTCAACTTCTGCGCTAACAACTACCTCGGGCTTGCCGATCACCCCGATATTATCGGCGCCGCCAAGAACGGGCTGGACGAATTCGGCTACGGGACAGCTTCCGTGAGGTTTATTTGCGGCACTCAGGTGATCCATCGCGAACTCGAAGCCTCTATCGCCTCTTTTGTGGGCAAGGAGGATGCGATCCTTTTCGCATCCTGTTTCGATGCCAACGGAGGCGTTTTCGAGGTGCTGCTGGGTCAAGACGATGCCGTCGTGTCCGACGCCCTCAATCACGCCTCGATCATTGATGGCATTCGACTGTGCAAAGCACAGCGGTACCGCTATCGCAACTCGGACATGGCAGATCTCCGCGCCCAACTCGAAGCCGCTCGAGCAAACGGAGCTGGCCGTATCCTCATCGCAACCGACGGCGTTTTCTCGATGGACGGATACTTCGCAAAGCTGCCGGAGATTTGCGATCTCGCGGATCAGTTCGGGGCGCTGGTTCTTGTGGACGATTCCCACGCCACTGGCATCGTGGGAGAACACGGGGCTGGGACGCCTTCGATGTTTGGGGTTCAGGACAGGGTGGATATTGTCACGGGCACGTTGGGCAAGGCGCTCGGCGGGGCATCCGGTGGATATGTTGCTGGCCCGCGTCTGGTCATTGAGCTACTCAAGCAGCGCGCTAGGCCATATCTGTTCTCCAACGCCGTTGCGCCATCCATCGTTACAGGATCTCTTCAGGCCTTAGAACTCGCTCGAAGTGGTGATCATCTGCGCCGCCGCGTGGACCGCAACACCAGTTTGTTCCGCAGGCTCATGTCAGAAGCAGGATTCACCCTGCTTCCGGGCAACCACCCTATTGTTGCCGTCATGTTCCCCGGGGACGATGGCGCCCGCCAAGCGAGCGAGATTGCCTCGGCCATGTTGAATCGCGGGGTTTACGTCACCGGATTCTCCTACCCGGTGGTGCCGCTGGGAGAAGCGCGGATACGAGTTCAGCTATCTGCCGCCCATAGCGAAGATGATGTCCGCGAATGCGTGCAGGCGTTCATTGCCTGCCGCGAGGAAGTCAATGAAGTGGGTTAGCGCTCCGCCCGATCTGCACTCACGGCGCTGGCGGCACTGCGGCGGAGCTTTCCTGCCGCCGAGATGACTGGCGCTGTCACGGCCTCTGCTGCCCCACGTTCAAAGGTCCGAACCTCGTTCCATACCTGCCCGATCTCATCCGGTCCGTAGGAGTGACCAGCATCCAGAGGGAAATCAGCAAGATCACCCAGCCTGCCATCAACCACTTGCACATCGAATTCATCGTGCACGTCAAGTTCATCTGCTCTCCACGCCGCAACCGAGTCGGATACCCAACTCGACACGTTCTTGGAGCGAAGATAGAAAAAGCACAGGTAGCTGAGTACCACTGCGAGGACAACAAGCATAATCAAGATAGCGACAACCACAGCCATAATTATCCCCCACTTCTGCTGCAGTGGGAAGAGACCACACCTGAAAAACCGTGAGATCGGCGACAATCTGGGGACCTCCATCACTCACACGGTAACGATCACATAACAAGAGATTTCGTTACGATCACAGAGAAATCTACGGAGGCGTCAGTCTTACTGAACAGTCCAGATGGTTCCAATTCTGAAATGCCAACAATCGAAAGAAGACTCAACGGTTTCAGAGGAACGAACTTAGCGACACCTATCAAGTAGCTGAATTCGGAACCTTTGAGTGATTACGATTCCCCGACCACAGATCAAGACAACCGGCTCAAACCGCCCTCGCTCACCCACCTACCACGCTACGGTGAATTTCAGAGCTACAGCACTTACGAAATGGTAACTTGGAACTAGGAGAACAGATGTACATAGCGTCAAAGCCAGAGTCGCGCGCGTTGCATCTCGCTCAGGGATTATGGTGGTAACTACGCATCCAACAGCGAAGCGGCCTCTAACATGGGCGATTATTCTGATGGCTATTGGCGTAGTGACTTACTTTGGCGCACCATAGCTTAATCACGGTGCAACTGGTACCTCTTATGGCTTTAACGCCATCGAGTCGCAAATCATCCACAACGAAACATCCTGGCCCTCAGCGACAAGATCCGAGTAAACACGGCGGGCGTCATAAGCGACAAGTCAGAATCCTTGCGTGACAAAAGCTCAAAGCGTAGCGTAGCGGCGTCAGCTGATAGCTTTTCTCACCTTTGCGCAACTTCGATTTGGGCGGAGATTAACAGTATGCAGATAAAGAATATTGGGGGCCTCCTTTTCGTAATAGCTCTCATATTGAGTTCGGGCACTGCTGGTGCTGCGTCAGCGGCACCGTCTGAGGAGCCCTCAGATTCCTCGGAATCTCAATCGGCACCTGAAGGTTTCGTTCAGGGGGGAACTACTTCGGACACGCAGTGGATTGAGATCGACGAGACTACGGCGAACAGAATTGAATCTGGCGACATTGAAGCGATCGAAAAATACTACAACAGTAATGGAGATGTCGATCCTAGTGCAGTACTAAGCGATTTCCCCACTGAGGCAAATCAGTTGGCGTACGGTTCAAGTAGTGCCCAACGTAGCACTCCCAAAAACCCCGATGGGTGTGAGCTACTACCAGTCGGCTCTAGTCACAAAGACGGCCCGATGTACATGCACAAGCGAACTGGCTCGAATTCAACGGGCAACGGATACGGAACGATCGGCTGGAAGCCGGTAACTAAATGTAAGACAACTCCTAAGCAGATTGCTAATGAGAACAGGTTCTATAGGTCCTCGCTTGGCGGATGGTATCCACAAGCTGACGGCAAGAAGGGTTCTACATCAAGCGTTAAGGAATATACACAGAAGGACGTCAAATGGTCTTGTCAGAACCTGAAACGAGAAGATTGGCGAGGCATTACCGTCAGTACGATCACCGCTAGCGATAACAAGAGTTATGCTGCTAAACAGACGACCAATACTATCAACTTGCCTTGCGGTACAAAGTGATGAGCACAGTTGCGTCCGTATTGTGTCGATGGCTTACCTATTGCGAAGCGGCTGGTGTTGCGGTCAAGGATCAGCAGACAGCACCGAAAATGTTGGTTGAGGAGCTCGTCACCCGTGACTTCCACCAGGAGATAGTGCCACTCCTGCCAGAAATCGAACCCTATCCCATCGAAGAGACGCAGGTTCTCCTGTTGGCAGCCGCCGTGGGAAATACGTTTGGTGGCGAAGGTATGCAAGTCGGCTCCAGCGCTGCTTCGCTTGCACGCAACCTCACCGTGGAATACGCCAACATCGTGCGTGGAACGCTAATTTCAGATCACGTCGAAGCGTTCGCGGACGGCTGGTACAACGCACCGGAGTCAGATCAGGTACGTCTCACTACCGGTGCCGCGTCGTGGTGCTGGTGGACCTCCCCGAACTACATCAACTCGGCCGGTTCCGACGAAGCTGGACTATGGATGACGTCTCAACTATTCAGTGAGAAGGTTCGCTTCCCTGCGACTATTTCATTGGGGTGGCTGTGCGGCGAGGACGCCTCTACGAGCCCAATAGATCTCCTCAAGGACGCGCCAAGGGCACCCTTACGAGTAACGCAAACTCCTGACTCGTCCCGTACCTTTACTATTAGCTCGACACAAGATTTTCGGGAATTAGTGGACCGTTTCCCACTCGCTATCCCGCAAGATTCTGCCGAGCAGACGCACCATCAGTTACGAGACACGGCGCTAGTCTCACGCCCAGTTGACGTTCTGGTTGACTGGCCGCGTGCCGCAGAACGCTACGACGCTGTCCGTATGACATGTGAGGGATATATGGAGTGCGCGTGGCTTCCGCTTGAAACCACGTACGGTGTCACAACAGCAACTGGCTGGTCACCGGAAGCGACATACTGGCTGCAGGCACCGCCTCTGCGCTAGTAACATCAGGCTGCGCTTAGGCGACCAGCAGGACCCCAACGTAGGCCATGGACGCAGCTAGTTATAGTTGCCGCCGTAGGTATTTAAGTTGTCAGGCCGAGGTCCGCCAGCCTTTGAGAGATAACCGATGAGACTCCCGAATCCTGCATGGCAATTCCGTACAGGGTATCGGCAATTTCCATCGTTCTCTTCTGGTGGGTGATCACTAGGAGCTGTGAGCTTTCCTGAAGTTCACGGAAGACGCCGAGAAGCCGCGAGAGGTTCGCATCATCCAGCGCCGCCTCCACTTCGTCCATCACGTAGAAGGGCGAGGGCCGTGCCATGAAGATTGAGACGAGGAAAGCGAAGGCAGTCAGAGAACGCTCACCACCCGAGAGCAGCGAAAGCCTCTTGACACGCTTACCTGGGGGCCGTGCCTCGATTTCAATTCCCGTGGTGAGCGGGCTGTCCGGTTCAGTCAGGACCAGCCGCCCTTCTCCCCCGGGAAATAGCTTGGAGAAGACCTCCGAGAACTTTTCGGTGACGTCGCTCAGGGCCTCGCTTAGCACTTCGTGCACGTGACGATCCACGTCCTTGACGATGTCCATGAGATCGTTGCGCGATTTCTTCAAATCGGACAGCTGATCAGTGAGATAGCGTTGACGTTCCTCTAGGGCAGCGTGCTCCTCGAGAGCAAGCGGATTAATTTTACCCAGACGGGCGATCCCACGTTCAGCCTTGGCCAAGCGTTTTTCTTGTTCACCGCGGATATACGGGACCTCGCCGGTCTCAGTAGGAACAGGCAAGAAGGGGCCATACTCCTCAACAAGTTCGTCAGGGCCCATCCCGAGTTCATCGGATGCTTGGGCTGCTAATTGCTCGTATTTCAAGCGGTGTTCTGCCTGAATTAGCTCGCTCTGATGCTTGGAATCCGCGAGGCGTGTGGCCTCTTGGCCGAGCGCATCGAACCTGCGGCGGCATTCTCGCAGCTCAGCCTCGTATTCATCCTGAGTTTCCTGCTTATGTGCTCGGGCGCGCGATACTCGCTCTCTCAGGCTTTGCACGGCCGCGAGGCTTCTTGCCGCCGCCTCTGCTACCTCTTCGGCCATTCGTGCCGCCTCCACCCGGCGCTCCGCTGCACGCTTGGCGCGGTCAATCCGCTCCTGAACCGCTTCGGCCTGTCGCAGGAGAGCATCGGATTTGCCCGCAACGGCCCTCAAACGTTCCTCCGCTGTACGAAGGGCAAGCCGCGCCTCGGTTTCCTGCTGGCGGGTAGACCGCGTTGCTTCGTGGGCGGCTCCGAGTTCCTCTTGTAGCGTCGCGATGCGATCGCCGGAGTCCTGCGAGGCTTGTGGTGCGCCCCGCTCCTGAAGCGCTGCCAGCTCCTTTGTTCGCGCGGCAATCTCCTTCTGGATCTTTGCCGCACGATCTTCGTTGCGCGCTACCTCTGTCTGAGCCGCTGCTTCGCTCTGTTGGCTATATTTCAGCTGTGCCTGAGCCTTTGTATGAGCGGCTGAAGCAACAGCCGCCGCCGCCTCGAACTCGTGGCACTGGGCCGAAAGGGCTTTGACCTCCGCCTCACTCGAAACGATCTGTTCCCGGAGGTTCTCCGCCTTCTCGCGTTCTGTTACTACCTCACGCTTGACCACATCGTATCGGTTTCGGCGCGCTAACACAGACGCAGCCTCATCACCTCCTGCCACAAGGTGGGCTGTCAGGAGATCTCCAGCCTTCGTCACCACACGTGGCGCGCCCGCGTCCACGAGGGCGCGCGCTGCCTCAAGGTCCGAGGCAAGAACGGTTCCAGCGAGGGATGGGTGTATCCCTTCAAAGATCTCAGGGGAAGCTTCCACCGCGTCCACCGCGCACATAGCGCCAGCGGCAGCGCCGCATTCGGCGATGGCGCGCTCAGCTAACTCGTCTAGTTCCTCGCAGCGGGCACGCAGGCTCCGCGAGTTGGCGCCCAACACCGTCATCACCACCCGGCCGGCTGAAGCCTGATGGACGCGTGCGAGCAGACTGGTTGCGCGGGCATGGCTATCAAGAACGGCACCCGCCGCTGCTCCGCTGAGGCCAGCCTCGAACGCGGACTCCCATCCCTCACGCACCTTCAGGTCCCCAGCGAGCAAGCGCGCATCGCTGTTCGCCATCAACCACGCGGTGGCGTCCTCAGGTTCAAGAGAGAGCGCCAGAGTCTCCTCCGTTGCTCTAAGTGAGGCCAGTTTCTCGCGCGCAGCCTGCTCGGCCTTACGCAGCTGGCTCAGCTGATCTTTCGCCGCGTCGAGATGCGCGGTAGCTTCCTCGTATTCGGCGGGCGGTTGCGGCTCCACCATGCCCTCGTGGATCCTCGCCGCTTCATTCGACGCCTCATGCCCTCGATCGTGCGCCGCGCGAGCTGCCGCCTGCACACGCTCGAGCTCTCCATCCAGCGCCTCGATTCGGGCTTCGATGGTGGCAATCTTTCCCTGATGGCGCGCCGTCTCTTCGCGGTTGTTTGCCAGCTGTCGATTGAACTCAGCCACGTCCTTATCCAGCTGCCGTTCACGTTCTTCACGTTGTTCGCGAGCGCCAACATGGCTACCCAACCGATCGGCCGCTTCCCGTACGGCTGCCTCCAGCTTCTCTTCTTCTTCTCGCGCACGACGGGAACGGTCACGGATATCCTGAGGGCGTTCCCCGCGATACTCAGAACCGCTCGCCTGAGCCAAGGAGCGCTGCCGCTCTCGCGCCAACTCACCGAGTGAACGGTATCGCTCTTCCAATGATCCGAGCGCCTCGGCCTGTTTAGCAATATGCGCCGTTTCTGGACGTGACTGGGCCGCAGCCAATTCGAGGCTCTCAAGCTGCTCCTTGGCCTCGTCCACCTGCCGTGCATTCTCCGCACGCTGGCTGGCAATCTTTTGCTCGTCGGCACTGTGGGACTGTAGGCGAGCCTGCTGCTGGGCCACATCATCGGCCAACAACCGCGCCTTCGCGTCACGCAATTCAGCTTGAATAACGCCTGCCTTACGTGCCGCATCTGCTTGGCGCGCAAGGGGTCCCATCTGGCGCCGTAGTTCAACTGTGAGGTCCTCGATCCTCGTGAGCGAACCCTGCATTGTTTCGAGCTTGCGTAAGGCCTTCTCCTTACGCTTGCGGTGCTTGAGCAACCCGGCTGCTTCTTCGACGAAGCCGCGGCGATCCTCCGCACTCGAGGTCAGGACCTCATCAAGCTTTCCCTGACCAATGATCACATGCATTTCTTTGCCCATGCCGGTATCGGAAAGCAGCTCTTGGATATCGAGCAGCCGGCACGAGGCGCCATTGATCGCGTATTCGGACCCACCCGAGCGAAAAAGAGTCCTCGAAATGGTGACTTCGCGGTACTCGATGGGCAGGGCACCATCGGAGTTATCGATCGTTAGCGAAACTTCGGCGCGGCCGAGGGCTTGGCGGGCAGACGTACCAGCGAAAATGACATCCGCCATGGCGCCACCACGCATGTTTTTTGCGCCCTGCTCCCCCATCACCCATGCCAGTGCGTCAACTACATTGGATTTTCCTGACCCGTTAGGCCCCACCACGCAGTTAATGCCCGGCTCAAAACGCATCGTTGTTGACGAGGCGAACGATTTGAAGCCTCGGAGCGTCAACGATTTGAGATACACCCGTTCAGGATACCCTTTCGGCTCCAGAGCGCGAAAAAGGAGCCAGCCCGCGTGGGGAGGCTCCTTTTTCGTTTGTGATTCGGAGTTCGAAGATCTAGGCCAAGCCACCGGCGATCGCGGCGGCGATCCTCTTCACTGATTCCTCTGATCCACGATCCGGACTAGAAACGATCACGCGTTCGCCCTTCTGGACGCCTAGCAGCAAAATCTCCATCATCGAATCGCCAGCAACTCCGTTAATCAGGATGTTGACAGGTTCTTCCATAATACGTTGGGCGAGAACTGCGGCTGGACGGGCATGAAGGCCTGCATCATCAACAACCATCACCTGGGTTTGGAAGCCATCCACACTCGATGCTGGCGTTGTTTCCTTCTCGGGGAGCTTGTAATCGCGCCAGTACTGTAGGGAGGAAGCGATCGCACGAACAACCTGTGCGAGGCGCGCACCGCCCTGAGCGGCGGCAGTTCCCGAAACTGTCCCCTCGAGGAAGGGACCTGGGCCCATCACGCGCCGCGGCGTTCCGTCACTCGCGTTTGCGCCCGCTTCAACGGCCATCTCTGCGGCCATACGAGCGGAACCAAGATCGGCCATCACGATCACGCGTTCACAGGTATCTTCCACCTTGTCGCAGGCGTCAATGACCTGAGTAACATCTGTTCCGAACCCTCCGTCAGTGTTGCCGCCCACGGGAACACAGTGAACATCTGGCGCCATCTCTGCCGCCAACTGTGCAACCGCATGCGCGGCGTCCTTCGAATGTGAAACTAGTACAAATCCAATAGCCATGCTTATTGTGCCGCCTTCAGTGCCGCGTCCAGTAGGTACGATGAAGAAACTGCCCCAGGGTCAAGGTGACCTGCGGACCGTTCTCCCAGATAGGATGCTCTCCCTTTCGTTGCCACCATACCGAGGGTTGTCTGAGCGCCCTCAGCTGCAGCATCAGCCGCGGCTTGAAGTACGCCCACGCAATCCGCCCCAGATTCGGCGGCTTCTTGTGCTGCGCGGGAGGCCGGGGCCCACGCATCAACCATCGTTTTCTCCCCCTGAGTTGCCCGGCCGCGGGCTTGAATTCCTGCACTCGCCGCTTCGATCATTGCGGCCAGCTCGCGAGGACCCATCTGCGCCGCTGCTGCGGAGGACATCCGCAGATAGGCTGTGCCAAGCAGCGGGCCAGATGCTCCGCCAACCTTGGACATGAGGGTCATAGCGATCGTGCGAAAAATTTGAGCTGGATCAGCGGGCACATCCTGAGCCAAGGCCTGCGTCACGGCTGTGAATCCACGATCCAGATTCTCGCCGTGATCAGCATCGCCGATAGCGCGATCCAGTGCTGTGAGTTCTTCCCTGTGGGACTGCGCTGCCGAAGCGGCAAGCTCCGTCCACTTGAGTACCCACACTTGGTCTAGGGACATAGCTAGCAACCCTTTCGCCACGCCGGAGTGTGCACTGGGGCGTCCCAGAGGCCCAAAACCGTATCATCGGCCTTGGCGATCGTGACTGACACGCCCTCCATATCGAGACTCGTCACGTAGTTACCCACGAGGTTACGAGCGATGGTGATACCAGCATCATCGAGTCGCTGGGCTACGCGCCGGAACACGATATCCAACTCGTATCCAGGTGTGGCACCCATGCCGTTCACCAGAACAATCACGGGATCACCGGATTCGAGAGGCTTATCAGCAAGGATGGCATCGAGAAGCTGATCGGTCAGATCATCGGCGCTGGCCATGGACACCCGAGAGCGCCCTGGTTCACCGTGTATCCCAACACCCAGCTCCACCTCATCATCGGTCAGCGCGAAGCCCGGCTCGCCCACATGAGGAAGCGTGCATCCGCGCAATGCCAATCCCATGGACCGAACTGACGCTGCCATCGCAGAAGCGGCCGCTTCTACTTCGTCAAGCGATCCGCCCGCCTGAGCAACGGCGCCGGCAACCTTTTCCACGAACAATGTTCCAGCAACTCCACGCCGCCCCGCCGTGAACGTTGAGTCCTCAACAGCCACGTCATCAGCAACGAGAACGCTCCGTACCTCGTGCCCGCTGGCAGCTGCTAACTCCGCTGCCATCTCAAAATTCAACACGTCGCCCGTGTAGTTCTTGACGATACACACCACGCCTGCCCCATTATCCGCGGCTTCGATTGCCGCAAGAATCGCGTCAGGTGTGGGTGAAGTGAACATCGGCCCTGGCACAGCGGCATCGAGCATGCCGTCACCAACAAATCCCGCGTGCAGCGGTTCGTGGCCTGATCCTCCGCCCGAGACTACTGCTACGCCGTCACGTGGTTGTGCTCTTCCTACCCAGATGGGTTCTTTGTGAAGAGCAACGAGATTATGATTTGCGCGGGCAAATCCCTCGAGTACCTCTTCAACAACATCGTGAGGATTATTGATAAGTGCCTTCACTGGTGTGCCTCCTTGCAATCGCCAGTGGCCTGCCCATCAGGCAAACCAAAGAGCAATTTCCCTTTCTGCATTTTCGGGACTGTCCGATGCGTGAACGATGTTCTCGACATTCCCGTCTCCCCAATCACGCGCCAGATCGCCGCGGATTGTTCCCGGTGCTGCACTGGTTGGATCTGTAGCTCCGGCAAGGTTTCGAACGCCCTTAACAATCTGAGCACCGTTGAACACCGCGGCCACAATTGGGCCAGATGTCATGTATGAAACGATGTCAGGATAGAAGGGCTTGTCAACCAATTCGTTGTAATGCTTGGCAAGAAGCTCTTCCGAAGCGTTCTTCCATGCAATGTCCTCCAAGGTGTATCCCTTGGCTTCGATGCGGCGCAAAACCTCTCCAACGAGGTTGCGACGAACGCCATCGGGCTTGACCAAAACTAAAATTCGCTCTGTACTCATAGCGTTAATTGTCTCACCTCACAGCGTGATATATGGGCCGTTCGTCGCTCTTTGGCCGAACCGATGATGCCAACGTACTACATCGGAACAATCATATGCTCTAGGTCACGAAACTTACAGGAGGAGGTGCGTGCTGCTAGTTGGCAGGATCATGCCCCGTCGGGCGCGCCCTGACCCATCAACGTGCGTGTTTCGGCAACCAACTGAATCGAACCTGTCACCAAAACGATGGGCGAGGTCATGGGCTCCGAATCATCCGACTCGGCCAAACCGGCCGCCATATCGATTGCTGCAAGAAGATCATCTTCGCGGTGAACACGATCGCTACCGAACACCTTACGAGCAATCAGCTCCAAATTATCGCTGGGCATCGCCCGCTCGGTGGGCATACCCGTGACCACCAGTTCGGCGAGCGCCGGTTCCATCTGGCCCAGATAGCCTTCCACATCTTTATCCGCCATCATGGCAATAACGCCAACACGCCGTCCGGGGTAGTACTCATCCAACGCACGCGCGGTGGCCTGCGCCCCGTGGGGGTTATGCGCAGCGTCCACCACAACGGTGGGCGATGAGCGAACAACCTCGAGGCGTCCCGGCGAGGACACGGCCATGAGGGCGTGTTCCACCACCAACCCGTCCAACGCCTTGCCCCCAAAGAACGCCTCCACCGCCGTGATGGCGAGGACGGCATTATCGGCCTGATAATCCCCGCGCAACCCCAGCGGAATATCTTCGTAGCGTGCACTGGGGGTCTGGACGGAGATCAGTTGGCCACCAACGGCCGTTTCACGGGAGATGACGTGCATCTGTGGCCCAGCGATGAGGAGCTGGGCGTGTACTTCCTTCGCCCGCTCCATCGCCATCTCCGCCACGATATCGGACTGCTGCGCGCACACGAACGTGCAGCCTTCCTTGACGATCCCCAGCTTCTCATGGGCGATGCCCTCAAGCGTAGATCCCAGCCACCGCTCGTGATCCATCGCCACGGGGCACAGAACCGCCACGTCCGCGTCAATCACGTTCGTTGCGTCCCACAGGCCCCCCATGCCAACTTCAACAACAGCCACATCGATCGGTGCAGCCGCAAACGCCGCGTATGCCATCACCGTGAACACTTCGAAGAAGCTCATTCGAGGACCGCCGGTCCGAGCGGAGGCAGCATCCACCATCTCAATAAATGGTTGGACATCTTCCCACGCTTGAATGAAGGCGTCGCGGGAAATAGCCGTGCCGTCTATCGCGATTCGTTCGCGCACGGTGGTCAAGTGAGGCGATGTGAAACGCCCTGTCCGCAGCCCCCGTTCCCGAACCAGTGCCTCGACCATTCTGGCCGTGGAGCTCTTTCCATTGGTCCCGGTGATGTGAATCGCCCGGAACGTCTTCTCCGGATTACCCATCAAGTCCAGACAATCCCGAACACGATCCAGCGACGGCTGCACCTTGTGTTCGGGCGCCCGGGTGAGGATCTCCCGGTAGATCCGATCAACGTCCAGATCAGCGGTCAGATCATCAGCCATTTGCTGAGTTGGATCGGGAGCTTCCTCGGCCACCACATCCTGAATAACGGACGGGTCGGGGCCAGCTATGAGGCCGGAGGAAACCACCGCTTTGATAGCCGCATCGAATTCTGCGTCCTCGCGCGCCTCAACACCCTCAACATCCTCACGGCCCTCGGCATCACGATCTTCCGCGCCAGAATCCTCGCGCTTATCCAACTCATCACTCATGGCTTTTAGCGTTCCACCTTTTCAACATGAACCTGAATAGCATCTGCGCCGCCCTCAACTGTGGCCTGAAGGGCCAGCGTCTCGGACGCGATGAAGTCCAGATGCGCCTTGACACCTTCCACACGATCACTAGGGACGGCCAGCGTCAAAGCGATCCGATCCGCCACGTGCAGCCCGGCGTTCTTGCGTTCGTCCTGAACAGCGCGAACAACATCGCGCGCGTAGCCTTCGGCTTCCAGTTCTGCATCGATCTCCGTATCAAGAGCGATGAAGGCACCGGACGGCAGCATCGAGGCCACGCTTCCTTCCTCGGACACCACTTGGCTGGTCAGCGTGTACTGGCCTTCCTGAAGAACAACGCCATCACCTACGTTCAGGCGCACGCCGCCCGCCACTTCCTCCCAAGCGCCGTCACGAGCCGCCTTGAACAGCGCGGAGGTGAGCTTGCGCATGGCAGGCTCGAGCTCACGGGGCAGCACGGCCAAGTCGCGAGTCACTTGCATACCTGATGTCTCAACATCTTTGAGTGCCACACTCTTCACGTTGACTTCCCCGGCCATCAGGTCCGTGTAGGCGGACAGATCCTGATCGGTCACAACCGTCATGGACCGCAGCGGCTGGCGAACGCGCAGGCTGTGAGTCTTACGCAGCGAATGCGCGGCGGACACGATGGAACGCACCTCATCCATCTGGGCCACTAACGCATCGTCTGCCACAGTCTCAGGAAGCTCCGGCCAATCCACCAGATGCACGGAGCGCCCGCCGGTCAGCCCGCGCCAGATCTCCTCTGACATCAGGGGGAGGAGCGGGGCAGACACCTCGGTGAGCACCTTGAGCGCCGTGTACAAGGTATCGAACGCCTTCGCATCCTCGTTCCAGAAGCGATCACGCGAGGTACGCACGTACCAGTTGGTCAGCACATCCAGGTAATCACGAACAACGGCGGTGGCTCCGGGGATATCGTAGGCGTCCAGCAGCTCGCGCACCTTGCGTGCCAAGCGCTGGGTGTGCGCCAGCAGGTAGCGGTCCTGAACGTCCAGCCCGCTCACCACATCGGCGTTCTCCATCTCTACCTCGCGGGCATCGTAGCCAGCCCCGCGGTTGCAGGCACCGGCGTACAGCGAGAAGAAATAGTAGGAGTTCCACAGCGGCAGGAGGATCTGGCGCACGGTATCGCGAATCGCATCCTCCGTCACCACAAGGTTGCCACCGCGCACCACCGGTGAGCTCATGAGGAACCACCGCATGGCGTCCGAACCGTATTCGTTGAACACCCTGAGCGGATCGGGGTAGTTGCGCAGCGACTTACTCATCTTCCGTCCGTCATCGCCCAGCACGATGCCGTGCGAGACGCAATTGAGGAAGGATGGCGTATCGAAGATCGCCGTGGCCAACACGTGCAGGTTGTAGAACCACCCGCGCGTTTGCCCGATGTATTCGACGATGAAATCGCCGGGGTAATGGTTCTCGAACCAATCCTGATTCTCGAACGGATAATGCACCTGTGCGTAAGGCATAGAGCCAGAATCAAACCACGTGTCCAGAACATCGGGGACACGGCGCATCATGGATTGGCCCGTCGGATCGTCCGGGTTCGCCCGCACCAGCTCGTCGATGTACGGGCGGTGGAAATCCACCTCGCCGTCGTCGTTCATCGGAACGGTGCCGAAATCTTCTTTCAACTCGGCCAACGAACCGTACACGTCCACGCGCGGATACTCGGGGTTATCGGACTTCCATACGGGGATGGGCGAACCCCAGAATCGGGTGCGCGAAATGGACCAGTCACGAGCGCCCGCGAGCCAGTTCCCGAAGATTCCGTCCTTGATGTGCTCCGGTACCCACGTGATCTCTTGGTTGAGCTCCACCATACGATCGCGGAACTCGGTCACGGCCACGAACCATGAGCTCACGGCCTTGTAGATCAGCGGCTGGCGGCAGCGCCAGCAGTGCGGATAGGAGTGCGTGTAGGAGGCCTGCTTGACCAGCACCGCACGCACCGCCGGTTCCTGACGGGCCAAATTGCCGGTGCCGTCACGTAGGTCCGCGATCACGAGGCGGTTGGCATCAAATACCTGTTCGCCGGCGTAGTCCGGAACTTCTGCCGTGAACTTCCCGGCATCATCCACGGGCACCACGGGGCGGATCCCGTGGGCACGGCACACGTTCATATCGTCTTCACCGAAAGCTGGGGCGATGTGCACCAGCCCCGTGCCGTCTTCTGTGGTGACGAAATCGCCGGAGATGATGGTCCACGCGTTGGGCCCAGGAGCCTCGCCATCCCCCCGCCGTTCGGGAGTATCAAAGTAATCGAAGATCGGCGTGTAGCGCCTGCCCACAAGGTCCGAACCTTTACAGCGCGCCAGCACCTCGGGGGCCTCTCCCAGTTCCTTTTCGTAGGCGCCAACGAGCGCTTCGGCCAAAACAACGCTCTGGCCCGCCAGCGCACCATCACTCGGGCGGACCGTCACGTAATCGATATCCGGTCCGGCGGCGATGGCCAAGTTGGAGGGAAGGGTCCACGGCGTGGTGGTCCAGATGAGCGCCAGCTCCCCGGTTTCGAGGCGGAGTCCAACCGTCACCGTCTGATCGGTGCGGTCCTGATAGATATCGTCATCCATCTTGAGTTCGTGGTTGGCCAGCGGCGTCTCATCGTTCCAGCAGTAGGGCAGCACACGGAAGCCGTCGTAGATCAGGCCCTTGTCATACATCTGCTTGAACGCCCAGATCACCGATTCCATGAATTCGGGATCCATGGTCTTGTAATCGTTATCGAAATCCACCCATCGCGCCTGACGGGTCACGTAGTTCTGCCACTCGGCGGAGTACTTCATGACGCCACCGCGGGCGGCCTCGTTGAAGGCGCGGATGCCAATTCCGTTCGGGCCCTCGATTTCGGACTTGTCCGTGATACCGAGGGTCTTTTCCGCCTCGAGCTCAGCGGGCAGCCCGTGGGTGTCCCACCCGAAACGGCGCTCCACTCGCTTGCCCCGCATGGTCTGGTAGCGCCCCACCACGTCCTTGACGTAGCCGGTCAGCAGGTGCCCGTAGTGGGGCAGGCCGTTGGCAAACGGGGGGCCATCGTAGAAGACAAATTCGTTAGAGCCCTTGGGGCCGGCGGAACGGTTGTCAATGGATGCCTGGAAGGTGCCGTCCTGTTCCCAATACGCCAGCACCTCCTCTTCCATCGTCGGAAAGGAGGGTGACGCCGTGACGTCGCCTTCGCGGTGGAGCGGATAGTGGGCCATTTCTCTCCTCGTCGTGTTCGGACACACGAGGACGGACCGGCGTTTGCCGGGCCGCGGTACCACCTCGCTTGCCGCATGCGCGGCCGCTCATTGGGGACGATATCGAGTCCAGCCGTTCGGTTCTACTTGGACCGGTTCGTTGGCACCGCCTTTTTCGACGACGACGAACCCATCCGTTCTTCCGAATGCTCCCCGGTGATACCTAGGCGGCAGGCGCCCAGCCGGATCAACACAACTTTGCCTAGTCTAGCCAGCGGGGCGCCAACGGGGCCAGCAGCGGGGGCACCGCCGCGGCGTCATTCTGCTCACTATTTGATGGAATCGAGCGCCGTACGGGGCAGTTCTGGTTCCGGAGCATCCGCGCTGCGGGCAACCGTCCAGCTGTTGGCCTGAGCCACAGGGCGCACCGTGACCAGATCGATGTTCACATGCTTGGGGCGTGAGAGCGCCCAGAAGATGATGTCCGCGATGTCCTCGGCAACCAATGGTTCGGCAACACCCTGATAGACCTTCTCCGCCGCATCTTCGCCACCGAGCCGGTTCTTGGAGAACTCCTCCGTCTTGACCATACCCGGGGCCACTTCGATGATGCGCACCGGCTCGCCCACTAGCTCAATCCGGAGCGTGTTGGCAATCATGCGTTCGGCGTGCTTCGCCGCCGTGTATCCGGCGCCACCCGGATAGGTTTCATGGGCCGCCGTTGAGGTGAGGAAAACAAGATCGCCACCGTGCTCGCGGAAGCGGGGCAGCAGCGCCTGAGTCAGGCGCAGCGTGGAGATCACGTTGATGTCATACATCCGCTGCCAATCGGCGATGGCGCCAGAGGCCACGGGATCCTGCCCCAGCGCGCCACCGGCCACGTTCACCAACCCGGCCACCGGCTCCTGACCAAGGAACTCCACGAGGCCGTCAATATCCTCCTGAACCGTCAGATCCGCGGCGAAATAGCTACAGCCCGTCTGCTCGGACAGGGCGATCAAGCGCTCCTGCCTGCGCGCCGTGGCCACAACGCTATAGCCTTCGTCAACTAAACGCCGGACCGTCGCCTCCCCGATTCCGGTGGATGCCCCTGTCACAACAATTCGTGCCATGATGATTCCCCTCTCGTGTCACTTCACTTACCTACTAGAGTAGTGCCAACCCAACACGGAAAGGCTGAACAATGCTTGGATTTATTGGTGCCGGTGCCATGGGCGGCGCAATCTTGAACGGTGTTCTGGAAAGTGGGGCCTACGCCGCCTCCGATGTGCTGGTGGCCGAAGCTCACCCGCAACGCGCCAAGGCTCTCGCGGATCAGACGGGTGTGGGCGTGGCCGAGGGCAACGTTGAGCTTGTCAGGGGCGTGGGCGCTGGCGGAACAGTTATCCTCGCGGTCAAGCCAAACGTCATCGGCGCCGTACTGGATGAGATCGCCGATGTGACCGGCGAATCCGGCATAACGCTCGTCTCCATCGCCGCCGGCACCTCGCTGGCCACCCTCCACTCCTATCTGTGGGAGCGCCAAGCCGTTGTGCGTGTCATGCCAAACGTGGCCGCACAGATCGGCAAATCGATGAGCGCCATCTGCCCGAACAGGCACGTATCCCAGGAGGCGCTCGCTTCAATCACCGCCATCTTCGAGGCCGTTGGCAAGGTGGAAGTCATGGCGGAAAAGGACTTCTCCGCTTTTGCCGCCATTGCCGGATGCTCGCCCGCCTTCACCTTTGAGTACATTGATGCACTCGCCCGCGGCGGCGTTGCCAATGGAATCCCGAAGGCCCAAGCTGTCCGAATCGCAGCCCAAGCCGTGCTTGGGGCTGCCTCTCTCATCCTCGAAAAGGAGGAAAGCCCCGCGGATCTGGCCGATCTGGTTCAGTCCCCCGGCGGTACAACGGTGGCCGGTGTGGTTGCCCTTGAGGAGGCGGGCTTCGGCCGAGCAACCGTCAAGGGCGTTCAGGCCGCCATCGATAGGGATGTCGAGCTTTTGGGTAACTAACCGTGAACTTCTGGGCAACTAGCCCCGCACCCTCGCTGGACGTGCCACGAGATTCACATCACGAAACACGGGCTTTTACTCCCCCAGTGGGCCCCGTAGCTGGGGCAACGCCCATCTTCGTGGAACAATAACCACCATGACTGATTCGACGAACAAGAAGCGGTCCGAACTCCTCGCTCACACGGAGGTACCGGATCGTGCAAACCTCGATGGCATTGAAAAGCGCTGGACAAGCCGCTGGGACGATGAACAGACCTACGCGTTTGACAGGACGGCAACACGCGAGGAGGTGTACTCGATTGACACCCCTCCCCCCACCGTCTCGGGTTCGTTGCATATCGGTCACGTATTCTCTTATACCCATACGGACGCGATGGCGCGCTACCAGCGTATGCGCGGCAAGTCAGTGTTTTACCCGATGGGCTGGGACGATAATGGCCTGCCCACCGAGCGCCGCGTGCAGAACTACTACGGGGTGCGCTGCGATCCCTCGCTCCCCTACGATCCGGAATTCGTTCCTCCGCACGATGGAGGGGATGGCAAGTCCATCAAGTTTGCCGATCAGAAGCCGATTTCGCGCCGCAACTTCATCGAGTTGTGCTGGACGCTGACGGAAACCGACGAAGGCCAATTCGAAGAACTCTGGCGCCAGCTGGGGCTCTCGGTCGATTGGAACCAGCACTACCAGACGATCGGCGCCAAGGCACAGAAGGTTGCTCAGGCGGGCTTCCTGAAGAACCTTGAGCGGGGCGAGGCTTACCAGGATCAGGCGCCCGGCTTGTGGGACGTCACGTTCCAGACCGCCGTGGCTCAGGCTGAACTTGAAGCCCGCGAGTATCCCGGCTCCTACCACGCGCTTGCTTTCCACACGGAGGGCGGCGATGACGTGATGATCGAGACCACGCGCCCTGAGCTGCTGCCCGCTTGTGTGGCGCTCATTGCTCATCCCGATGATGAGCGGTACCAGCACCTGTTCGGCACCTACGTCACCTCCCCCATCTTCAACGTCAAGCTCCCCGTGGTGGCCCATACGGCCGCGGAAATGGACAAGGGCGCCGGCATCGCGATGTGCTGTACTTTCGGTGATCTCACGGACGTCCAGTGGTGGCGCGAACTCCAGCTTCCCACACGCTCCGTGCTGGGCAAGGATGGCCGCATCCTCCGCGATACCCCGGACTGGATCACGGATCCCGCCGGCCGCACGATGTACGAGCAGATGGCGGGCAAAACAGCCTTCTCCGCACGCAAGGCGCTTGTTGAGGCGCTTCAGGAATCCGGCGAGATGCACGGGCAGGCAACCCCGACCCAGCGCATGACCAACTTCTTCGAAAAGGGCGATAAGCCCTTGGAGATCGTCACCTCCCGCCAGTGGTACATCCGCAACGGTGGCCGCCCCTATGAGGAGGCCAACGGCAAGGATCTTCGCGATAACCTGATCGCCGCCGGTAACGAGCTCTCCTTCCACCCGGACTTCATGCACGTGCGCTATGACAATTGGGTCAACGGGCTCAACACCGATTGGCTCGTGTCCCGCCAGCGCTTCTTCGGCGTGCCGATTCCCGTGTGGTACCGCGTGTCCGATACGGGCGAGGTCCGCTACGATTCCGTCATCGCGCCCGAATTCGAGCAGCTTCCGATCGATCCATCCAGCGATGTTCCTTCCGGTTTCACGGAGGATCAGCGTGATCAGCCCGGCGGTTTCTCCGGGGAGATTGACATCATGGATACGTGGGCCACCTCCTCGCTCAGCCCCCAGATCGTGAGTGGGTGGTTGAACGACGACGATTTGTTCCAACGCGTCTATCCCATGGACCTGCGCCCACAGGGCCAGGACATCATCCGCACCTGGCTGTTCTCCTCCATGGTCAGGGCTCACCTCGAGTTTGGCCAGATCCCGTGGAAGCGCGCCGCCATCTCGGGCTGGATTCTGGATCCTGACCACAAGAAGATGTCCAAGTCCAAGGGCAACGTGGTCACGCCAATGCACCTGCTGGAGAAGCACGGTTCTGACGCGGTGCGCTACTGGGCCACCTCCGCACGCCTTGGCGTGGATGCCGCCTTTGACGAACAGCAGATGAAGATCGGCCGCCGCCTCGCGATGAAGGTCCTCAATGCTTCGAAGTTCGCCCTGTCGATGGCGGGCGAAGGCGCAGCAGTTGATCTAGATCCGGCCTCCGTGACCGAGCCCGTTGACCATGCCTTACTCACTGGGCTGGCGGACGTGGTGGATGGTGCCACGAAGGCGTTCGATGCCTACGATCACACCCGCGCCCTCGAGTTGACGGAAACCTACTTCTGGACGTTCTGCGACGATTACCTCGAGTTGGTCAAGGATCGCGCCTATTCGGCCGATCCGGCAGCCAAGTCCGCGCAGGTCACTCTGAACATCGCCGTGGATACCTTCCTGCGCCTTCTGGCGCCGTTCATCCCGTTTGCTACGGAGGACGTGTGGTCTTGGTACCGCACAGGGTCCGTCCATCTGGCCGCCTGGCCACAGGCTGCGCCGCTGCGCGCCGCGGGCGCCGGAGCCGATCCGGAGCTTATCCGCGTGGCGGGCGAAGCGCTGACGGTGCTGCGCAAGGCCAAGTCGGAGAACAAGGTGTCCCAACGCACCTCCTACGCATGGGTGAACCTTGCTGTTGCTACGGCCGATCGCGGCCTATTCGATCTGGTCCATGCAGATCTGGTGAAGGCCGCCCACGTGCGTGGCGATCTTTCTGTGTCCGACGAATCCGACGGGGCGGTATCCATCGCCTCCTACGAGCTAGATCCGCCAGAGCCGAAGAAACCGCGAAATAAGTAACATGCGAGCAGCGCCCGGCTTCGGCCGGGCGCTTTCGTCGTCGTCGATCTCACAATCGGACACGGCATCAACCCGCGACCGATCGTCCGCTAGCCTTGCCCCAACCATTCGAACGGGGAGGACATCATGCGAAAGTTGTGGGGTATCGGTGCGGCGGTGATGCTGGGGCTGGCGGGGTGCTCTCTCGGCTCGGGGGCGGATTCCCCCTCCCCCGGCGCCTCCGCCCCGCCGAGTGCGCAACCGAGTCCCAACGCCTCACCAGTTCCCTCGTGCGCCGATACCTCGCCCGAAGAAGCAGCTGATGCCGCGTTCGATCAACTCCCCGATCCGTTCGGTGATGACGAGGAAATGAACGCGAGCAATGGCTGGGATCGCCACTACGCGGACACATCCGGTTACGATCCGTGCGCCGCGCTCTCGTGGATCGGATTCCCGCTGGCAGGCGGCACCGTCTCCTCCCCGTATGCGATCGCTCTGTTCGTGCACGGCGAGTATGAGGCGGCGCCCGATGGCTCGGAGTACGGATGGGGCCCAACAGTAGAGCGCCTCTCCGATGATTCGATCGAGGTCACCTACCAATGGCCCAAGGACGGGGAATCCAACGCAGAAGCCTCCGGCACCACCGTCATCACCTACACGTGGGATGAGGCGGCGCGCGAAATCGTGCCGTCGGGTGATGTGGATGGCGGCCCAGAATTCGACACCCCGGGTGGCGATCCCACACCGGACCTTCCAGAAAATGCCTACCCCGGGGCGGGCGGCCCCGCCCCCGACGGGGCGAAAGCCATCACCTCCGTGTACACCCCCTCCTCCAGCTCCCCCGAGATCGCCATGATCGTGACGCCCAGTGGCAACATCGGTTGCGATTTCACGACTAACCCGGACTACGGGCCGGGCTGCGGGGTCGAATCCTACATTCAGGATGCGCCCTACGGCGGCGATGAATCGGGGAACAACTGGTGGTTCTTCTTCGATGGTGGTCAGGCAACGCTGGGCACTAAGGGTGACGCCCCGTACTACATCACCCCCGGCACCGAGGGGCAAGAAGTGGGCTACGGTGACGTGGTGTACTACAAGAACTTCGTGTGCGCCTCCGAGGAGACGGGGCTGACCTGCTGGGATTCGAACACGGGGCATGGCGTGTGGATGAGCGGCGACGCCTCGGAAACGTTCTAAGGAGGGGCACATGACTACTCTCGGCGATCTGGTGACCGTCACCACCGATCCGAACGGGAAACTGCAGGTGCTCGTGGATTCGGATGGAAACTACCTTCTGGCCGCCGCGGCCCTCGCCGACCTCATCGATCGCGGGCGCCTCACGTTCGCCCCGTACGGCCCACACCCCCAGATTCAGGTCCTGAGCTACGCCCCGGTGCCTGAACCGTCTCTCACCACGTGCCTGTCCCACTTACAGAACAAGAATGTGTCCGTGACGGACCCCCGCAATCTTCTTCGGCACATGTACGGAGGGCCACGAGGGCACAAACCGATCTTCGAGAGCCTGGTGTATGAGGGCGTTCTTGGCCCAGCACTGCCCTCCTTGGGGTGGAAGCGATACCCGGTGGCGAACCCGCCATACCGCGAGGGCCTTCTGGGTGAGCTCTACGGCGCATTCTTCGGTCCAGAGGTACCCAGAGAACCGATCAGGCGGATTGCCGCACTCCTAGCGGTGGGCGATATGAAGGTGGGTTCGCTCCTAGATCCTGTTCTGGACTGGCCGGGGGCGAAGCCGCCAGGCGCGCCAGATCTCACGGGCAGGCAACGCGAGGAAGCGCTCGGGCACATGAGAGCGCGCGGTCATTTTCTGGCCCAGAACGATCCCGTGGCGCAGGTAGCTCTGGCCATCGTGACCCCTGAGTACGAATCGCCGTTTTGGACCCGGTCCAGGTTTGATGGCTTCACAACTCGTCTCGGTCGCTTCAGGTGATCATCGGTTCGTTTTGAAAGGGACGACGCCGGGTTCCTCCGCCGCTAGTGCCCGTGCGTCAGCCCCGTAATCGCGGCGATCACCTGTTCATATGAGGCATCCTGAGCAAAGAATTCGCCGTTGATGCGGCCGTGGCGCAGGACGATGATGCGGTCCGCGATGGCACGCACATCCGTGAGATTGTGGCTAATGAGGATCACGCCCTTGCCCATCTCGCGCAAACCCTCGATGTAATTGAGAACGTCGGCAGTTTGGGACACGGAGAGCGAGGCCGTTGGCTCGTCCATCACGAACAGGCTCGGTTCGGCCACGAGGGTGCGCGCGATGGCCACGCCTTGGCGTTGGCCTCCCGAGAGGGCAGCGAGTGGAGCATGCACGTCAGGGATGCGCCCTCCAAGTTGATCCAAGTATTCGCGCGCCAGGCGATCCATCTCTTTGGTATCCAGCAGGCCCGCCTGACTCGTCAGTTCGCGGCCAAGGAAAATGTTGGACGTCACATCGAGGTTTTCACACAGGGCGAGCTGCTGGTACACGGTGGCGATCCCTAGATCGAAGGCCTCGCGAGGCGAGGCAATGGTGACGGGATGTCCTCCCACGAAGATGCGCCCTGCCGTTGGTGTCAGTGCTCCGGCAACCATTTGGGCAACCGTTGATTTACCGGCCGCATTGTCACCTACGAGGGCCACCACCTCGTGATCGTGCACGGAAAAACTCACGTTGTTGGCCGCCTGAACGGCCCCAAAGTGCTTGGTCAGATTCTCCACACGAAGAATTGGTGTCCGTGTCATTCCCCTACCCCCTTCGGAGAAGCACCGTCAGCGCGATCTGGCGATACCCCCATAGGGTTCACTCTCTCTTGTTCATCGTAAGCGAGCGTCAGTGCCCCCATGATCTCCGATTGGCCGGCCAGCGCTGCCGCTTCCACGCTCACCGTACCAGCGAACAGTGGCCGTCCTTCAATGGCATCGCGCATCGGGGCAAGCAAAAGTTCACCCGTGGCCGCAAGTTCGCCCCCCACCACGATCTTTGAGGGGGAGAGTACCATCACCTGATCGGCTAGAACTCGCCCGATCTGGGTGCCGGCATCGCCCACCACCTGACGGCAGCCAATATCTCCAGCGTTGGCCTCGCGGATCACGTCCGAAACCGATGTGTAGCCGTGTGACAGCCGAAGGGATTCCACCAGCACGTTGGCACCCACAAGTGTGTTGAGGCAGCCACGGCCTCCGCAGTTACAGATTAACCCGGAGGGTTCCACCTGAACATGCCCGATCTCTCCGGCCGTACCGCGCACGCCGTGATACACGTGACCATTGATAATGATCCCGGCCCCCGTCGTGTAGGTAGCACACACGTAGATCCCGTTAGCCACCCCGCGCAGTGCCCCGCGGCGCGCTTCTGCCACGGCGGCCGCGTTCGCATCGTTATCCACGCTCGTTGGGCGATTGAGACGTTTGGACAGGACGGTGGCGATCTCAATGTCTTCCCAGCCCGGGAGAATCCCGGCAACGGGGATCATGCCGGATTCAGGATCTATCGGGGCTGCCATGCTCACCCCAACGGCGCTGAGCTCGTCTACGTTCGCGCCCAGATCCTCAACCAGTTCAGTGATGAGTATCGCCGCCCGATCCAGCGTGGTATCTGCCCGATGCGTCAGTGGGAGGGGCAGGCTCTTGGACCGCTGGATGTCCAACGAGGTGTCTGAGATGGCGATGCGAAGAACTCGCCGGCCCACTTGAACGCCAGCGAGTAGCCCTGTTTGCCGAGCGAGAGAAACCAACTGAGCACGCCGTCCCGAATGAACAGTGCTCCGCGTGCGGAAAACTCCCTCGGCAACCAAGCGTTTCACCGTGTTCGAAATGGTGGCAGGTGAAAGGCCAGTAGCTGCGGTCAATTCAACCTGAGTGATGTGCCCGAACTTGCGAACGGTTTCCACAACGCGAGCCGTATTGGCTTCACGTAGTGAAGCTTGCGATCCCGGTCCTATACTCACGAGATAACGCTATCACTACTGAGCCTCCCCCGATCTACGCCTCACGGTATATTCGGTGCAAGACTTTGGAGTATTCTTTGCCGGACAGCATGCCTTAGCGTTTCGTTCCGAGGTGGCACATGCCGCGCTCACGCACACTTTCCACCGTCCCCTCGCGCCTGAGGAGCGGATGGTGAACGGCATCTGAAAAACTCATCCACGCAATTTGCGTTTATAGCTTGAAGTCAAGGGGGCAAGTGCCTATGATTCCAAAATAGAACGAATTCCTCGTTCTGTTCCCACAAAGAAGCGCGGGAGTACATATGGCAAAGCAGCCTCCCCCAATCCTAGAGATGCGTAACATCGTCAAGGAGTTTCCTGGCGTGCGCGCTCTAGATAACGTCACGATGACGGTTCAGGAAGGGGACATTCACTCCATCTGCGGAGAAAACGGCGCGGGTAAATCCACGCTCATGAAGGTCCTCTCGGGAGTTCATCCCACCGGAACGTATCAGGGTGACATCTACTTCAACGGCGAACCCGTGAAGTTCCACAACATCAAGGCCTCCGAAGAGGCCGGGATTGTGATCATCCATCAGGAGCTCGCTCTCATTCCAGAGCTTTCCATCACGGAAAATGTGTTTATGGGATCCGAAATCCGTAAACGCGGCCTCATTGATTGGGATGAGCAGCGCCGGGTCACCACCGGGCTTCTGGACCACATCGGTTTGGCAATTGATCCCAACACGCCCGTCAAGAATCTTGGTGTGGGCCAGCAGCAGATGGTGGAAATCGCCAAGGCGCTGTCCAAGGACGTCAAGCTTCTCATTTTTGATGAGCCCACCTCGGCTCTGAACGAGGAGGATTCCGCCAATCTCCTTGACCTGATGCGCGATCTGAAGTCGCGAGGCATCACGTGCATCATGATTTCGCACAAGCTCAACGAAATTGCAGCCATCTCCGATGCAGTGACCGTCATCCGCGACGGTCAGACTGTTGAAACCTACCCCGTTGTTGCTGGAAAGGTTGACGAGGATCGCATCATCCGATCCATGGTTGGCCGCTCCCTCGATAATCGCTACCCGGATCACACGCCCAACCATGGCGAAACGATGTTTGAGGTCAAGGACTGGACCGTTGTCCACGAATCCATTCCCGATCGCCTCGCAGCCGATCGCTCCTCCTTTACGGTCAGGGCTGGCGAAGTTGTTGGTTTCGCCGGCCTCATGGGCGCAGGCCGCACCGAGCTGGCACGTTCGCTTTTCGGCAAGTCGTACGGGCAGTACCTTGGCGGGCAGATGTGGCTCAAGGGCGAAGAGCTTCGCTTAAACAACGTCAGTCAGGCCATTAAGCGGGGCATTGCCTACGTTCCAGAGGATCGTAAAACGCTCGGCTTGAATTTGATCGATACCGTGGAAAAGACGATCGTCAGCGCCAATCTCCGCGGCATTGTCCACGGCGGATTACTCGATCTGGACGAACAAGCAGAGGTTGCCGAGCGCTACCGCAAGGATCTTCGTATCAAGACCCCGAATGTGCGCTCGGGCGTTTCTACGCTCTCAGGAGGCAACCAGCAGAAGGTTGTTCTCGGCAAGTGGATGTATCCAGAACCAGACCTGCTGATCTTGGACGAACCTACGCGAGGCATCGATGTGGGCGCAAAGTTCGAGATCTACAAGCTGATTTTCCGCCTCGCGGATCAAGGCCGCGGAGTGATTGTCATTTCCTCGGAACTGCCGGAACTGCTGGGGATCTGCGATCGCATCTACACCATTTGCGAAGGCCAGATCACCGGCGTTGCCAACGCGCGCTCTACCAACCAAGAGGAGCTCATGCGGCTCATGACCCTCACCTCCACCACCGCTACTGACCCAGATGCCACGGACGATACGGACGTCCCTATCGGCGCAGGCGCTAACTAAAAGGATCCGCAAGATGAAAAAACTGAGAGAACTCCTCGGGGGCAATCTTCAGCAATACACCATGGTGTTGGCGCTGATCGTGCTTGTGCTCGTGTTCCAGTTCCTGTCGGGTGGCAAGATGGTCACCTCCTCCAACTTCCAAAACCTGATCTCCGGTAACGCCTATGTTCTCGTACTTGCCATCGGCATGGTCATGGTGATTGTGGTTGGCCACATCGATCTGTCCGTCGGTTCAGTAGCCGGCCTCGTGGGCATGGTGGTAGCCATTTCTGGGCGCGATTTCGGACTCCCCTGGTGGGCTTCGCTGCTCGTGGGCCTAGGCGTTGGCCTCCTCGTGGGGTGCTGGCACGGCTTCTGGCTTGCCCAAATGGGAATCCCCGGCTTCATTACCACGCTGGCGGGATTGTTAGCCTTCAGAGGCCTCGTCATCTGGATTTCTGGCTCCATCTCCGCACCGGTTCCCCGCGAGTTCACCACTCTGGGCGCGGGATACATGCCCGAATGGGGACCCGGATGGACCATGATGAACAACTCCACGCTCCTTCTGGGAATCGTTGGGATCGTTTACCTGACATGGAGTCAGTTCCGCAAGCGTGCCAAGGAAATCAAGCGAGGAAATGAGGCTCCACTGTGGATCCCCGTGACACGATCGATCGCTCTGGTGGCCATCATCGGATACATCACGTGGATCTTCGGATCGGGCCGCCCGGGAACCTCCTTCCCGATCCCCGGCGTGATTCTGCTGGTACTCGTGATCATCTACCACATCATTACCCAGCGCACCACATTCGGCCGCCACGTCTACGCCGTGGGTGGCAATCGGGCCGCCGCGGCGCTCTCGGGTGTGAACACGAAGCGCACCTACTTCCTCGTCATGATGAACATGTCCTTCCTTGCCGCCATTGCCGGCATCCTCTTCGTGGGGCGCTCCACATCTGCAGGTCCGCAGGACGGCAACATGTGGGAGCTGGACGCCATCGCGGCTGTGTTCATCGGCGGCGCCGCGGTATCCGGCGGTATTGGAACCGTGTTCGGCTCCGTGATCGGCGGCTTGGTCATGGCCGTTCTCAACAACGGCTTGATGCTCATGGGCGTTGGCCAGGACCGCACGGCCGTGATCAAGGGCCTCGTGCTCCTGATCGCCGTTGCCTTCGATGTGTACAACAAGAACCACGGAAAGCCCTCCATTACCGGCCATTTAGCGAAGAAAGCGCAACTGGGCCTCGATGGTGAACCACAGGAGCCACTCTCCCCAGAAAGTGCGGCAGTAGCCGCCTCCGGTGCAGAACCCGGATCAAAGCCCGCTGATGGGCCTGCGATCACACCTGAATCCGACAACCCACTCGATCCACATCCACCTACCAAGCATTAACAACGCGGTTTCATAACCGACACCCCGAAAGGAAAACAATGAAGCGACGTTTTACCGGGCTGGCCGCCATCGCGGCGGCAGCAGCCCTCACACTTAGCGCATGTGGCGGCGATGGCGGCCGCGGCGGCGATGATGCCGGCTCAGATTCCACCGATGACGCAGTAACACTCGCGGAAGGAGACACCATTGGTGTTTCCCTTCCATGGCTAGGAACGCAGAACTGGAAGGAAGCAGATCAGATCTTCAAGACCGATCTGGATGAAGCCGGATACAACGCGATCGTTCAGGCCGCTGATAACAAGGTTCCTAACCAGCAGTCCCAAATCGAGGCCATGATCGAGCAGGGCGCCAAGGTCCTCATCGTTGGTCCGATTGACGGCACCCAGTTGGGATCTGTGCTTGAGCAGGCCCAGGCCTCTGGCATCACCATCATCGGATACGACCGCATGATCGAGAACACCGAAGCCGTTGACGGTGTTGTCCAGTTCGGTTCGATCAAGACTGGTGAGTTCCAGGCACAGGCACTCCTACAGGGCCTCGAAGAAGAAAAGGGCGATGGCCCCTACAACATTGAGCTGTTCGCGGGCGGCCCGGCAGATCCGAACGCTCAGCTGTTCTTCGATGGCGCGATGAGCGTACTCCAGCCAAAGATTGATGACGGGACCCTCGTTGTCGTCTCTGGGCAGACCGACTTCACACAGGCCGCCACACAGGATTGGGATAACGGCAAGGCTCAGTCCCGCATGGATTCCATCCTGTCGGGTAACTACTCCAACGAGCAGATCGATGGCGTCCTTTCCCCGAACGACGGTATTGCTCGTGCAATTATCACCTCGGCTGAACAGGCCGGTCAGGATATCCCCGTGGTATCGGGCCTCGATGCTGAAAACGAATCCATCGCTTGGATCGCCTCCGGCAAGCAGTACTCCACGGTTGCTAAGCCAACCCAAGAAATGGTTGACCAGACCATGGATATTCTCGATTCCTTGGCCGCTGGTGATGGACTCCCCGAAGCCAATGACACCGCTGATAACGGCGCCAAGGAAGTACCCGTGTACGCCCTTGAGCCCACCGTTGTGACCCTCGATAATCTGGAAGAGTTCTTCGCAGATAACGAGGACATCATGGCGATCATTAACGACAACAAGTAATTTGACGAGCGGTGGGGGGGGGCAGGCCCCCCCCCCCCCACGAGCACCCAAATTAAAAACAACACAAAACCCCCGCACCAAAACAAGAATGAAAAACGAAAAACACAAAGAGAGGGTTACACACAACACACC